>DMBV01000054.1 GCA_003445975.1 Bacteroidales bacterium | reverse complement strand
TCCAACAATTGTGTTTGAAAAGCTACAGTATAGGGTTGAGAAATTGTTTGACCAGACCCGATTGGAAAAGCTTGATCTTGATATGCAAATTCTAAAAAGGAGGAATCCAAAAATAAATGCCTTGGTATTGCGTTGATTGCTTTTAGAACTTCTTCATCCGTAATTCCTTTTGAGCGAACAGTTTCGACAAGTTTTTTTCGTAATCCTCGATGTTTGAATGTGTCGTTTTGCATTGAAAATGTAGATTATTTTGCGAAAATAAACAATTCGGACGTCTCAAAAAAAATTACTTTTGTAAAAAAAACAATGTCAGCACTACGAATAGGCGTTCTTGGCGCCGGTCATCTTGGAAAAATCCACATCAACTGCATCAAAGAACTTGACGTATATGAACTTGTTGGATTTTACGATCCAAACGAAACCATTGCCCTGCAAGTAGAAAATGAAAAACAAATCAAGCGTTTCGAAAATGTGGACGATTTGATTGCAGCGGTTGATGTTGTGGATATTGTTACGCCCACCATATCGCATTATAAATGTGCTCTCAAAGCGTTCAAAAGTGGCAAACATGTATTCATCGAAAAGCCCATTGCTGCCAATTCAAAGGAAGCGGAGCATCTGATCGAAGCTGCTCGTGAGGCTCAGGTAAAAGTTCAAGTTGGACATGTAGAACGATTCAATCCAGCGTTTATCGCTGCCCGTCCGTTTCTCGAAAACCCCATGTTCATCGAAACCCATCGTTTGGCGCAATTCAATCCAAGAGGAACAGATGTTCCGGTAGTTTTGGATTTGATGATTCACGACATCGACATTATTTTGAGCGTTGTTCAATCAAAGGTTAAGAAAATTAGCGCCAGTGGCGTTTCCGTTGTAAGCGATACGCCCGACATTGCGAATGCTCGTTTAGAATTTGAAAATGGGTGTGTAGCAAATCTAACTGCCAGCCGAATTTCGATGAAAAATATGCGTAAGAGTCGGTTTTTTCAGCGCAATACTTATATTGCTGTTGATTTTTTGAAAAAGGAAACGGAGATGGTTCAAATGAAAGATTTGGATCCGCAGAATATAGATTCTATGGCTATGATTTTGGAATTGGGGGAAGGGAAAATGGATAAAGAAATTCAATTTATCAAACCGGCAATACAAAATACAAATGCAATTGTAGAGGAATTAAGAAGTTTCGAAAAGGCAATCCGAAGCAATCAAAATCCTACTGTTACAATTTTTGATGGCTACAAAGCGTTGGATATTGCCAACAAAATTTTAAAAAAAATGAAAGCCTGATTGAGTAATGGTATTCAAAATGAATAAGAAGCTTCACAAATTTAAATATGTTGTAGTGGATTTGCTCACAGCAGGGCTAATGTGGGTCTTGTTTTTTATTTATCGTCAATCTTTGATCGACAATAATTTATATTCGAATATAACGAGCATTTTTGAGGAAGGGGTTTTTTGGGTTGGCTTGCTTTTGTACCCGCTTTTTTGGTTTATATTGTATGTATCGGCCGGAATGTATCGCCGTGTTTATCGCAAAACACGATTGATAGAGTTGGAACAAACCGTCGTAACTTCTATTATTGGTGTTGTATTCTTGTTTTTTATTTTGTTTCTGGATGATCAGGTATTTTTGAGCAAAAACCAAAGTCAGCTGTTTTTTTCTTTTTTCTTGGGGCATTTTGTACTGACTTATTTTGGACGATTGTTGATTACTCATCGCACAATAAAGAAGATTCATACGCGAAAAATTGGTTTCAATACCTTGCTTGTTGGTACCAATGGCAATGCCATAAAAATTTACAACGATATTGAAAATCAGCCGTTTTCATCAGGAAATATATTTGTTGGATTTGTAAATGCAAAAGAATACGATAAATATAAAATCGCTTCGGTTTTGCCTCATTTAGGTACCATTGCCGATTTGCCGAGGCTCATCAATCAGTATGAAATTGAGGAAGTAATCATTGCCATTGAAAAGTCGGAAACAGATTTGGTAACTTCTATTATTACCGAACTGGAGCTTTTTGATGTGGTAATCAAAATAATTCCATTGTTTCAAGATTATATTTTCAGGAATGTAAAGACAACTGGGATTTTTCAAACTCCGCTGATCGAAATTTCGCCCGATTTGATGCCCGATTGGCAATTGAGTGTTAAACGATTGCTCGATTTTGTTTTTTCATTTTTAGCCATCGTATTTTTGAGTCCCGTATTTGTTTTTACAGCTCTGGGAGTAAAATTTTCGTCGCCCGGTTCTGTGTTTTATGTTCAAGAGCGAGTTGGGAAAAATGGTAAGTCGTTTAAGATGGTCAAATTTCGATCGATGTATGCAAATGCTGAAATAGACGGTCCGCAACTTTCGAGCAAATCAGATCAAAGAATAACCCCTTTTGGAGCTTATATTCGTAAACTTAGAATTGACGAAATTCCACAGTTTTTTACGGTTTTGAAAGGCGATATGTCTATTGTTGGTCCACGACCGGAAAGAAAATTTTACGTTGATCAAATCCTAGAACGAGCTCCCCATTTTAAACTCATGCAAAAAGTAAAACCTGGGCTGACCAGATGGGGACAAGTAAAATTTGGTTATGCCGAAAACAT
>DMBV01000165.1 GCA_003445975.1 Bacteroidales bacterium | reverse complement strand
CATTTTGAGCATATATTTTCAATAATTCTGAAGGCTCCAAATCATCTACACCAAGAAAGCTGAAATGCAATTTAAATCGATTGGGATTGTCGGTAACCAAATAATCAAAGGTGTAGGCTTCCTTCAACAAATCAGTCTTTTCACCATTGAATAAATCTTCCAAGACAACTGCTGCAAAATTGGGCGCTTCTTTCACACTTATTTTCAGCCCATGAGCCGCCTGCGACATAGTAAAACCAACATCCATTGTGGGGGTTTCGGGTCGTGTGTCGATGGCCAATTTTTCATTATCAGTACCTATAAAATATAGATTTGGTATATTTCGCTCATATGCTTTAAATTTATATGCATCGTACTCGCTATCAAATTGAGGCAAAGTAGCATTATTAAAAATCAAAACGGCTTCGTCGGTTGTATTTCCATTGCTTGCAAAAAGATTCAACTGATATTCATTTGCAGTTCCTTCGGCACTTTTATAAAAATAATCTTTCAAAACATGCGAACGATCCTTGTTCTGCAAGGTTAAGTTTACAACTGTATTACTGGCTGTTGTTGCTTTCACGCGAACCCAAAAACCTTGTCCGGGTGGGATGTATTGAGTTCCTCCATTGATGGAAATACGATTTGCATAATATGCGTACTGGCCGTCAGGTCTTAACAAGTAAATAGCATTGTCCATTTCGGTTGGAATTGTTACTAAATCCCAATCAATAACCGAAGGATAAGGATTCCCAATAAGATTAAAATTGAGCTTTTCCGGATCGGTTCCGCTATGCGATAAGGTATAAGCGAAGTCGCCTGTATTGATTATTCCTCTAAAAATGTAATTTTCCGTTGTGGAAGTGGTTGAATTGGCCATCGTTGCATAGCCTTTCATTGGTTTTAGTCGAACGTCTTGCAACAAAATATTACTCCAATCGCCAGTGGGTTCATTAAAAGACAGTAGATATCTGTCCAGAAACACTTTGGAATAAGCATAATCGACCGGTGAAGAAATTAAATGCCACTTTTCGCCATAAGCCAAAAACCGATTTACCGTATAATTTCCATATCCGCTCACATCGCCATTATCGATCAATGATCCGGTTACGGTTGCGTTTGACGATATAGTTACGGTGCCGTTGTTAATCAACTTTCCTCCTATCGTAAACGCGCCTGACAAATTGATGGTTTTGTAATTGATTAAATCGCCCACCACATTCATTGTCCCATTCACATTCAAATCGCCATGATTTACAAGTGAACCGTCCACCTGAAACTCCTTGGTCAGATTTACAGATAGAGAAGCACCATCGGCAATGGAAAGCTTGGCGGCTTTTTGATTTGAAATCAATATTGGATAATATCCCGTTTCTGTCCGGGCAATTCTCACTACATCCGTAACAATAGGAACACCGCCCGTTAGCCAGTTAGAAGACACAGCCCAATCTGTATTGTTAGCACCTATCCAAAGATTTGTACTAACGGCATCTTCCCAATCTGCTGTTGGAGTCATGTTTACGAGCAAACCATTCAATGAAGGAGAATCAACTTGAGTTAAACTAAAATCATCCACATAAAACAATGAGGAAAAACCAGCCGTTTTATAACCATAAAGATTGATACAACCCAATTGCTTTGTTCCCGGATTTCCATTTGCATTGTTCAGACTCCATTTCCAGCTATGGATAATATTATTGTTTACATAAACCTTCGCTAAGTCATTATCTAAATCAACCAAAACCTCCACATTTACCCAAGTATCTAAAGGAAATGAAAAAAGCGCAGCATTTGCAACACCACCGGCCGTGAGGCTTCCATTTCCATCTCCATCAAAAAAAGCATCTACAGCCCATTCAACTCCAGGCGCATCAAAATGCTCCATATTAAAATAGCCATATTTTTTATTCGGAACGTACATCTTCAATTTTAGGGAATAGACTCCGGATGTTTTATCTCCACTTTTATAAAAAACATCGTCGGAATTGATTATTGTCAAAGAATTTGGTACCGAGAAAGAGTGCAAGGTTTCAATTTGAGCATCTTCAGGTGTGCCCGTTCCTCCGCTCCATGTTTCCCAATCATCAAGGCTTGAAATGTCTGTTCCGGCAGCGTAATCATCAAAATTTTCTTTCCTGATATTCGAAGTGTAATCACCTTTTACGTTGTATAAAATTCCTTGCGATTCATCATTCAGTTGATCAAACCGATAATAAGCCACCAAATTATCTTCGGTTCCCCATAGATTATTTGTCATACTTTCGGCTATTTCAGTGGCCGTTAAAGCTCTATTCCAAATTCTAACATCGTCGATCTGACCATTGAAATAATGAATCTCGTCATTATCGATATAAGATCCAATACGCGCTTCGATTGGTAAATTGGACCAGTCGATCGCTCCAATCCGCGCTTTTGATTCAATCAATACGCCATCTACATACAATTTCATTTCGCTGCCATTGAAAGTGCAGGCAATGTGTTGCCACACATTCAAAGTTGGTGTATAGCTCGTCAAATTTAAATCGTCATTGGCTGTTCCTCCAGCAGTTTGCAACCACCATACCAATTTACCAGTGGTGCCATTTATCACCAATCCATATCCTGATTCCGCACTCCCATTGTTTTGTAAATTACTTAGAATAGCGCCCCATTGGCTCAATGAGCGCGGATACATCCATGCTTCCACTGTAATAGCATTAGTGAGTTGAAGCGAAGCATTATTGCCAAGCGAAACATAGTCATCAACGCCATCAAAATCCAAACTTTGTCGTTTGTCGAACAAAGCGGTGGAAGTAATCCAATTGGCATTGGTCATATTGGAAAGGGTACCATCGTTTAGATTGCCTGTAAAATCGCGCGAAATTGTTCCGCCCGGCATATCCATAGTATAATATGCAATGAGATCGGGATTCGAAAACATCACTGCTGAGCTGATTTGTCGGTACATATTGGCACGAATCTCTTCTATTGTTCTGGCTTCATTCCAAATACGAACCTCATCAATTATTCCATTAAAATAAGCAACTGTTGTATTATCAATATTATCGTGAAATTTTGTGTTCGCAGTACGGCCAATATTGGTTCCGCCGGTATGAGCATATACTTTTGCGCCAATTCCTGTGGTAAATTCAATACCGTCCAATGTTGCCGATAAAGCTCCAGCCGTTGGGATATCGGTTCCTCCTTTCAAACGAAGTGCAATATGATGCCATGTATTTGAAAAAACAAGTGGTGTTGACAACCAAGTTCCACTCCAATTCGATTCAGCAGCATCGTTGTTCCATCCGCCAGCATACAATCTACCATTAAAAAGATAAATATTGAATCCACGGGTTGCATCTCCTTCTTCAAAAATTACTTGCTTTTTGGAACTAATGCTTATATCGTTACAATAAAACCAAGTTTCAATTGTACGATCCGTGTATGGGCCACCAATATTTAGGTTGATCGAGTTGTTTATACCAACATACTGATCTACACCATTAAATTGCAAAGCATTTGGATAAAACAAACCATCCGAAATATAAATATAATTGGTTTTGGTATCTACACTAGTTCCTGTTTCGTTGGTGGCTGATAATGTTACAGCATAATATCCTGACGCATTAAAACTCACTACCGGGTTTTGGGTATTTGCATTTCCACTAATATAAGTAACTGTTGATGGCGAAAAAGACCATGTCCAAGCAGAAGGACTATTTGTTGACAAATCCGTAAATTGAACGGATTCGTTTTTCTCCGGATTTACATCGTTTGCATTGAAATCGATGACAGGTTCGGGCAAAGGAGTTACAGTCACATCGTCGACACAAACACCATATCCATACAAAGCGTTTCCTTCGAATGCGATATAATAATCGCTACTTAGGTTTGGAAGATCTAAATCAACTTTTGTCCAAACACTTATATTCGTATTGTAGAATGCCAGTTGGGTCCAAACTCCGGTTGCTGAGGTTCGGTAAAATATCCTCAACTCATCCTGATCGGGTGTCCATTTTTGGTTGTAATACCAAAACGAAAGTGTTGCTACACTCTTTCCCGTAAAATCGAGAGGTGGAGAAATTAATTTAGCTTTGTCTTCACCAGTGTCACTATCGCGCAAACAAGCATTATAGGTACCTGTATGTGCAGTTGCTGGATTTGTTGCTCCATTGCCGCTAATGAATTTCCAACTGGTGGTTCCCGAAACAATCGTTTCAGTCCAATCGCTTGGACGAACGCCACCGTCTTCAAAAGTTTCTGTCCAAGGGAAAGAGGTAATAGGTGGAATTGGGATAGGTTTTGGAACAATCGTCACGTTGACATCATCAACACAAACGCCAAAGCCATATTTTGCATTTCCTTCAAAAGCGAGGTAATAATCCGCACTAATGTTAGGTAAAACAATTGTTCGAAGCGTCCATGAGCTAATTCGAGTTGTATAGGATTGAAGTAGTACCCAACTTCCGGTTAAAGAAGTTTTATAATAAATTTTAAGTGCATCGGTATTGCCGGACTGCCTATTCATATACATATAAAATGTCAACTCAGCCGACAGCGCAGTAGAAAAATTTAAAGCAGGTGTGATAAGCTTCGTTTCATCCGAAGCGGCATCTGTATCTTTTAAGCAAGCGTTATAGGTTCCGGTATGTGCAGCGGAAGGCTGAGTGCCACCATTTCCGGTAATGAAGGTCCAGTCTATATTTGAACCCGAAACATAAGCTTGCGACCACTCGATGGGAATAACGCCTCCATTTTCAAAACCCTCGGTCCAAGGGAAAGTGGTGATTGTGCTTGATTTTTTGAAACCAGAAGGGTTTTCCGTCCATTCCACTTTGGGCGAAGGCTTCTGCTGCACTGCATCCTTCGTTTCTTGCTTCTTTGTATTTGTATTTATGGTTGTCGCACTACTTTTATTGGCCGCGAATGAGCTTCCCAATAGTGCGGCTACCAAAATAAAAAGTAAATTTTTTCTCATATCACTCCCTGTTTAATAATTTGTGTGGTTATGAAAAATATTTTCTTAGAATTGTTCTGGAATACCCGATTCAAAAGAGTTTAGTATTCCTAATACAAAAATAAAGTTTAAAAATTCGAGTAGCGGACTACCAAAATTCAGTTGTTAACAAGAGTTATTAACAGCGCGAAAATTGTTTTATATTTTTACTTCCTGTTTATCAAGTATTTATCGCCTTATATAAATATCTAAAAAACAAAAGTTATCAACATAATTTGAAGTATTCGATTTATTTCTTTCGGGAAATTGATGCAAAATCAGTCGGTATTTCCGTTGTCAAAACAGATCGCATTTTTCAAGAATTAAGCTAGGAGTTTGGTATTTGAGCTCCGGGCAAAGCAATTTGGCATGCAGAAATACCGCATTGATTACTTGGGTTTATCTGATTATTTCGCCCGTTCGCATTCAATCGAAGCGTGAGGCAAATATAAAAAATTTGAAAATTTTTGATTCTTTTCTGAATGTGGAATAATTATTCAAAACTCCATTTCGTTTGTATAACTCAATTCAGGATACAAATATTCACAGCTTGTTTCTGAGACATTTCCCAAGACATTTCTTCCGCGCAAAGGCTTAACGGTATGCGCTTTAAGCATAGGAAAAGAATTGGTTCGATTCAAATCCTGAATCATTGCTTTATCCGTTTTTTCGTTCAACCACCATTCTTGATGATTTTTGTCCAAATAAAGCGGCATTCGTGCCTCGTGAAGTTTTGGGTTGTTGTGAATTTTCCGCATCAAATCATTTGCCTTCGTGGTTATAATACTAAAACCTGAATAGATGGTGCCTGTTTCTTTATCCATCCACTCATCGTAGATTGCAGCCAGATAAAGCGCTTCCCCATCGGCTGAGTGAATAAAATAAGGATACGTTTTTCCTTTAAAATGATAAAATTCGTAAAATCCATCAACGGAAAGAAGTGCTTTTTTTTCGGCTGCAACTCCTCGAAAAGAAGGTTTTTCAAAAAGTGTTTCCACACGTGCGTTTAGCGTATTTTGCTTTATCTTCATTGCGTTTTGCCGGTCTTTTACCCAAAAAGGAACCAATCCCCAGCTTAGCATTTTTGGAGAATTTGGATTTTCAGAAGTGTAAATAGGTAATTTAGGATGTTCAAAGGCAGATACATGATAGAAATCGGTCTTTCTGAAAGCATCCAATTCCAGCTCAATAGATTTCATTTGCTCCGAATCGTTTTTACGTTTGGCTCTTTTCAAGGCTGTTTCGTACAAAACTTTGATATCGTAACACATCGCTTTTTGTAAAAAAAAGCAGAGGAAAAATTCCGCCCCTGCTTTCTTGAATTCTATTTTCTTAAATATGAATCACTTCTCCATACGCGGCAGCAACTGCTTCCATAATGGCTTCCGACATCGTTGGATGTGGATGAACAGCTTCGATGATTTCGCGTGCGGTGGTCTCCAATTTGCGCGCCACAACAACCTCGGCTATCATTTCCGTAACATTATCACCAATCATGTGACAGCCTAACCATTCACCGTATTTTGCATCAAAAATCACTTTTACAAAACCGTCTTTGTTTCCCGCTGCACTGGCTTTTCCGGATGCGCTGAATGGAAATTTCCCAACTTTGATTTCATATCCGGCCTCGAGGGCCGCTTTTTCTGTAAATCCAACGCTGGCAATTTCGGGATTTGTGTAGGTACATCCGGGATTGTTGTTGTAATTCATAGGCTCTGGATGATGACCTGCAATTTTTTCGACGCAAATAATTCCTTCGTGCGAAGCAGTATGTGCCAATGCCGGACCCGGAACAATATCGCCAATGGCATAATATCCTTCAATATTGGTGCGGAAATATTCATCAACCAATACTTTGCCCTTTTCTATGGCAATTCCAGTTTCTTCCAATCCAATTCCTTCAATATTGGTGGCAATGCCTATAGCAGACAAAACAACCTCTGCTTCAATTTTTTCTTCCCCTTTTTTCGTTTTTATTGTCACCAAACAGTTTTCGCCTTTTGTATCCACCTGAGTCACTTCGCTCGAAGTAAACACTTTCATTCCGGCTTTTTTGAAGCTACGACCCAATTGTTTTGAAACTTCTTCGTCTTCGAGAGGAACGATATTGTCGAGAAATTCGACTAGCGTAACCTCAGTTCCAATGCTATTGTAGAAATAGGCAAACTCTGAGCCAATTGCGCCCGAACCCACCACAACCATTGACTTTGGTTGCTTTTCAAGCGTCATGGCTTGGCGATAACCAATTATTTTCTTGCCGTCCTGAATTAAATTTGGCAGTTGACGCGAACGTGCCCCAGTGGCAATGATAATATGGCTGGCACTGTATTCCGTTGTCTTCCCATCGGCATCCGTAACTTCAACAATTTTTCCAGGTTTTATTTTTCCAAATCCCTGAATGAGATCTACTTTGTTTTTTTTGAAAAGAAACTGAATTCCTTTGCTCATTCCATCGGCAACGCCGCGGCTTCGTTTGACAATGGCTTCGAAATCGGCTTCAATTTTTCCTGCAATCTTGATTCCATAGTCGCTGGCATGCGATGCATAATTATAAACTTGAGCACTTTTCAAGAGTGCTTTGGTTGGAATACAACCCCAGTTTAAACAAATACCGCCTAATTCTGATTTTTCGACTACAGCCACTTTCATTCCTAATTGTGATGCGCGAATGGCAGCAACATAACCGCCTGGTCCACTTCCTAATACGAGAATATCGTAATTCATAATGATTCTAAATTGGATTAATTTTTAGCAAATTTACAAAATAATATTGCACCGCTGTACAAAAACATATTCTATTCAAATTTCAATGCTTTGTATTTTGGTAATTTCTATCAAATAATATTTTCATTAGCAGTACCGTACAAATCAAAACTATCGGCCTCGTTGATTCGAATGTTGTAAAACTGACCTATTTTCAACGACTTGGCTTTTGCTGTTATCAAAACCTCATTGTCCACTTCGGGCGAATCGTATTGTGTTCTTCCGATAAAATACGGCTTTTCATAGCGATCAATCAGCACCTTGAAAATTTTGCCAATTCTTTTTTGATTGATTTCGAACGAAATTTCTTCTTGAATTTCCATCAGCTTCTCTTTGCGCTCTTGTTTTATATCCTCCGAAATGTCGTCGTCGAGTTTGAATGCAGCAGTATCTTCTTCGGGCGAATAGGTAAAAACGCCCAATCGATCAAAGCGAGCTTCTTTAACAAATTGGAGTAGTTCTTCAAATTCGGCTTCCGTTTCGCTGGGATATCCAACAATAAAAGTTGTACGTAAAGCAACATCAGGAACTTTTTCGCGCATCGATTTGACCAATTCGCGCGTGCCATTTCCGGTATGTCCGCGTTTCATAGAGCGCAAAATACGGTCGCTTATATGTTGCAAAGGAATATCGATATAATTCGTAATTTTCTCTTGATTTTTTATGATTTCCAATACTTCGAGCGGAAAATTGGTTGGAAACGTATAATGCAGACGAATCCATTCAATTCCTTCAATTTTGACCAATGCAGTTAGCAATTCGGCGAGGGCTTGTTTTTTATAAATATCAATTCCATAATAAATCAAATCTTGAGCTATGAGAATCAATTCTTTAACTCCTTTTTTGGCCAATTTTTCAGCTTCAATAAGCAGTTCTTCCATAGGAACGGATTGATGTTTTCCACGAATAAGCGGAATGGCACAAAAGGAGCATTTTCGATCGCAGCCTTCCGAAATTTTTAGATAAGCATAATGCGATGGCGTTGTTATCATTCTTTCGCCCACCAATTCGCTTTTGTAATCGGCGCCTAAATCGCGTACAATTTTTTTCAAATCGGCGGCACCATAAAAACCATCGACACCATCAATTTCTTCGGGCAGTTCTTTTTTGTATCGTTCCGATAAACAACCCATTACATACACTTTTTCGACATCGCCCGCTTTTTTAGCCTCTACTGCACTTAAAATCATTTCGATCGATTCTTCTTTGGCATCTTTTATAAAACCACAGGTATTGATGATAACAATGTCGTTGTGTTCGGCATCCGATTCGTGTACAACCCGCAGATTGTTTGCGTTCAGTTGTCCCATCAGATGTTCAGAATCCACAAGATTCTTACTACAACCCATTGTAATAATATTAATGGTTTTATTTTTCGATTTTGTTTTCATAAGCAGTGTAAGCGTTTTTTTTGATTGCAAAAATAACTCAAATTTCGTCCCTCATCTTGTTAAATTTTTCATAAGCCAATCCGAAAATCGGCAAAAAGCCCTATCTTAGCCCATGAACCTAATTTGAAAAACAATGAAAAAAGGAATATTATTTTTGTTCTGGACGGTGTTTATAATCCTGATAGCCATCCAATTTGTGCCAACCAAACATGAAAATCCGGCCAGCGATGCCAATTTAGATTTCTTGGTGCAAAATCAGGCGCCGATTGAAATACAAGAAATCGTTCGAAACGCGTGTTACGATTGCCATTCGAACACTACGGCTCATCCGTGGTATTCCTATGTAGCACCAATTTCATTTGTCATTGCAGAGCATGTTGAAGAAGGAAGGGGAAATTTAAATTTCTCGGAATGGGGCCATTACAATCCGGAAGATTATTCCGCTATTTTGAAACAAATAAAAAAAGAAATTCAGCAGGAGGCTATGCCTTTGCCTTCTTATGTATGGATGCACAAAGAGGCCAAAATGACTTCGGAAAGGAAAATATTAATTATCAATTGGTTAGACCAAATAATTGCCCAATCCTCCGCTACAAATGAAAACTAAATGAAGTTTTGATGAATTTTGACAAATTGCTTTTTATAAATACATTGGCCTGGAAATGGATTTCTATTTCGGGATTGGTACTTATTTACGTGCTTGCCATTTTTATCATGCTTCGCACTTTGTTGCAAAACAGAAATCCAGTTTCGACTATTGGGTGGGTTTTGGTTTTGGTCTTGCTCCCCTATTTGGGATTAATCCTTTATTTCTTTTTTGGTCAAAAATTGAGCAAACAGTGGATTTTTCGTCGAATGCGCATTCGGGAATTAGTAAAAATTAGGCAAGTAAGCGATGCTCAACTCAAAGCCTTGAAGAACGTGGACGATATTCACGATCCGCAAGTAATGCAGAATCTGAAACTCATCCGCTTATTGCTTTTGGAAAATTCGTCATTTTTATCGGTCAACAATTCTATCAATCTATATCATGACGGCCAATCTGTTTACAATCAGCTTTATGCCGATTTAGCAGCCGCCAAGCATTTTATTCACATTCAGTACTATCTTTTTGAAGATGGTGAAGTAGCTTCTCGAATTCGGGAAATTTTACGAGAACGTCGCCAACAAGGAGTCAATATCAGTTTTATGCTCGATGGAATAGGTAGTAGAAGCCTGACAAAAGCCTATATTCGGTCCCTGGAGGAAATTGGAATAGAGGTTTTAATATTTCGGCCGGTTCGTTTTCCCCATTTAACAAGTAAAATCAACTACCGCAATCATCGCAAAATTGTGGTGATAGACGGAATTATTGGCTATACGGGCGGAATAAACATTGCCGACAAATACATTTATGGGAGCGAATTGGGTTTCTGGAGAGACACACACATGCGTATTTTTGGCGATGCTGTAAAAATGCTTGAAGCCATTTTCTTGATTGATCGCTATTTTGTAACCAAAAAATTTGACTCGAATCCAGCTCAATTTTTTCCGAGCATTTCTGACAGTGGCGAAAAATACATTCAAATCGCCAACAGTGGTCCCGAATCGGTTTCGCATAATATTTTATCGGCCTTTTTTATGGCCATCAATTCGGCACAAAAAAGCATTTACATTGTAACACCCTATTTTATTCCAAACGAAAGTTTGATGATGGCCTTGAAAACCGCTGCTGCCAGTGGAATAAAAATCCGCATCATTTTGCCTGGTCGAATTGATAGTCAGATCGTTCAATACAGTTCTCGCTCTTATATTTTGGAATTACTTTTGGCGAATATTAAAGTCTATTTTTACGAAAGCGGTTTTATACATGCAAAAATGATGTTAGTCGATGATCATCTTTCCGTTTTAGGATCGGCAAATTTAGATTACCGAAGTTTTTTTCACAATTTTGAGATAAGTGCGCTTATTTACGACAAAGAAACCAACCATCAATTGAGGGCGCAATTTCAGAAAGACTTGCAACAATCCAGACGCATAACCATCACTCACTGGAAAAAACGGTCGCTTGGAAATAAATTGAAAGAGTCGCTAGCGCGCTTGCTTTCCCCTTTAATCTGATTTATTTTTTTCGCATGGAATGAGGTGAATCGCCCCACTCATTGTAGCCAATTGTATTTCCCGTTCGATGGATACGTGCTTCCAGACAGTTTTTGCAAGCATCAGCTTCTTCGTCAACACAAGGCTTATCTTCGTACAAAAGATAATCTTCACGGTATTTTAACGGAGTGATATTTGGCATAATTACATTTGCTCCAACGAGCAAGGCTTTTTCGCGTCCTTCGGCATCGATGGCTTGCATTGCTGTAGTGGCGGCAATATTGATATCTTTCATGATAATGCGCAAAAGCGCAATCATTTTCAAACTGAGCTGAAATCGTTCGTGAAGTGGAAGAAGCAAATCGCGATAAGCATAAAGAGGCGTCTGTTTATGTTCAATATAAGGACCCATTCCGGCCATATCAATGTCTAATTCTTTAAAAAAAAGCAAATCGTTCGCCAAATCTTCGTGAGTTTGAAACGGAAGTCCAATCATAACACCTGTTCCAAGCTGATAACCAATGGATTTCAGCGAATAAAGCGCGTCGATTCTTTTTCGAAAATCGTGCTTTTTATTTTGAGGATGGATTTTTCGATACAGTTGTTCATTGCTGCTTTCGATCCGAAGCAAATAGCGGTGAGCGCCGGCATCGAACCATCTTTTGTATGTATCCTCACTTTGTTCGCCACACGACAAGGTAATCCCCAAAGCGCCATTTCCAATGGTTTTAATTTGGTTGATCAGTTTTTCTATTTTCCGGCTAAACGTTTTATTTTCTGTTTCGCCCGATTGGATAACCAAAGAACCAAAACCTTGCGTATAAGCCAAATTTGCAGCCTGAAGAACTTCAATATCTGATACTTGATATCGTTTTATGGTTTTGTTGCTTTGCCTGACGCCACAATAATAACAATCTTTGCGACAGATATTGGAATATTCGATTAAGCCTCTAAAAAACACTTTGTTTCCGAGATGCATTTTTTTTACTTCCGAAGCATACTGAAAAAGCTGCTGTTGTTGCTGTCCATTTGATTTTAGTAACGACACCAGATCGGATACCGAAATTGAATTGGTTTCTAAAATGGACTTTAGTTCATTCATAGGATGTTATTACTTTCACAAAAGTATTTAAAATAATTCGGCTAAATAGAACAAAAGGGCAATTTAACAGAATATTAAATCTTGGTAACCACAAATTCGGTTCGTCTATTTTGCGCTCTTCCAGCTTCGGTTTCGTTATCAGCCATGGGTTTTTCCCATCCAAAACCTTTGTATGTCAATCTACTGGAAGCTATTAGATGGTTGACCAAAAAATCGTACACAGCTTTGGCACGTTGCGTAGAAAGTTTTTCGTTGTATTCGGCAGTTCCAACATGATCTGTATGTCCCATTATTTCGATGTGTATGGTCGGATTCAGATTCAAAAAAAGAACAAGTTTTCCCAATTCTATTTCAGAGTTTCTTTTCAGATCGGCTTTATCGGTATCGAAGAAAATGTTTTTCAATATCATTTTTTCGCCAAGCCCAATGGCTTGCAGAGGGATGTCTTTCAAAAAAGGGGCGCTTGTTGAATATTCTTTCTGCAGCAAAAATTGATCGGAATAGAACAAATAGCCCGGTCGCGAAACATTCAGAATATAATCTTTTTTCAAATTAAGGGTGAGCAAAAAACTTCCATCCACTCTGTCGGAAACAGAAAAAGCCAATTGTTTGCCCGTTTCAAGTTCGATGAGTTCGAATTGAGCACTGAGCAATTCTTGTGTTTTTGCATCGAACACTACACCTTTGAAATAGGTAATTTTTTCGGGTTTCACGCTTTCGGGCAACGAAAACGAATACAAATCCAATCCTCCAAAACCTTCTTTTCGGTCGGAAGCAAAATAAGCCAGTTTTCCGTTGGGCGAAACCAAAATACTACTTTCTTCCTTAAAGGTATTGATTGGGAAACCCAGATTGACAGCTTGGTCCCAATCATTTTTTTCGCTGTTCCATTTGGACATAAACAAATCGGTTCCACCCATTCCTGTCCGTCCGTTCGAAGAAAAATAAAGTGTTTGATTATCGGGATGAATAAAAACCGATTGTTCGTCTTTTTCGGTATTTACATTTTCCGAAAGTTTTACAGGCTCTTTCCAAAAACCGTTTTCATCCAAATCGGAACGAAAAATATCTGCACTTCCAGCAGCATTTTTAGGTGCCCGAACAAAATAAATGCTTTTGCCATCCGACGAAAGTGATGGTTGCGTTTCCCAATTGGCCGAATTGATTGGTTTGCCCATGTTTACAACTTTGGTCCAATGGTCACCAATTTTTCGGACGAAAAACAAATCGCAACTTCCAAAACCGGATCTGCCGGCTCCATACTCGCCAAAACTTTCGCAAGCGGAGAAAACGAGCGTTTTTCCATCGGCCGAAAGGCTGGCAGCTCCTTCGTTATAGGGTGTATTCAGATCGTAAATTGGAATGCCCACTTTCCATGCACTATCGTTCAGACTTAAAGCGCCAACAAAATCCTCTTGTTCTCCTTTCGTTTCCCGTGGCAATCGTCTGGTATAAAGCAAGAATTGATTGTCGACAGAAAGCGTTGGAAAATATTCGGCCCGGTCGGAATTGATATTTGAGCCTAAGTTTTTAAGCGTAATAATATCAGGATTTTTTAGGGCCTCCAGAGCAAAAAGGCAGTTTCTTTGTTGAAAAGCGGCTTCATTTCGAAGCGTTTCGGATTGCGACTCAAACTGAAGAAAGGTTTGAAAGGAATGAAGTGCCTCTTCGTAAAATCCATTTTGCAGGAATAATTTTGCCAAATAAAAATGTTCTTTTGGAAAAGAGTGTGAATCGATCGCAAGACCTTTTTTATAATATTCGATTGCATCCAAAGGATAGCCAAGTTCCGCTTTTATATCGGCGGTAAAAAAATAGGCTTCGCAAAAATTTTTGTCAATATTTAAGGCTTTAAGAAGTAATAATTCAGCGGGAATGGGATTGCCCAATGCATATTCTGTCCGTGCTTCTTGAAAATATTTCACTGCTTTTTTGGAATTTGAAAGCTGGTTTTGCGCCGACAGCGAAAAACAAGAAAACATCAGAAATAAGAAACCGAATCGCAAAATCATATTGGGCTTTTGAACAAAGATACAAATTTTGTTTTCTTCAATTTCCGGGAACTTAGTTTATGCTATTCAAGAATTGAATGAGTTTGGTGCTTGCCATCGCGCGATGGCTAATTTTGTTTTTTTCTTCCAGCGGTAATTCGGCAAAAGTAAGCGTATATCCCTGTGGGCGAAAAATTGGATCGTAACCAAAACCCTGAATCCCTATGCTTGCTTGGTCCCTAATTTCGCCTTCCACCAGACCTTCAAAACTAAATTCTGCTCCATCAATTATCAAGGCAATGACAGTTCTAAAGCGAGCTGTTCGGTGAGTTTTTCCTTTCATTTCGGAAAGCACTTTATTTACATTGTCAGAAAAACTGCAATTTTCGCCGGCGTATCGCGCGGAGAAAACACCAGGCCGACCATCCAAAGCATCGATTTCCAATCCTGTATCGTCGGCAAAACAATCCAGTTGAAAATGATTATAAACGAAGCGCGCTTTGGCAAAAGCATTTTCTTTCAATGTTTCGAAAGGTTCTTCTATTTCATCAAAACAACCAATATCCGAAAGACTTAGCAATTGAAAATGATCTTGAATAAGCGGAAGAACTTCGGCCAATTTGTGTTTGTTGTTTGTAGCAAAAACGAGTTTTCGCAAAGATTTTTTCATAGATTTAACGAATCGTTTCTTCTAAAATCATCGAATAAAACGCACGCAGGCTATAGCCCATTGCCTTAATTTGCTGTGGAACAATGCTTGCCGACGACATTCCTGGAATCGTGTTCACTTCTAGGAACCAAAGATTTTCCTCGTTTAAGATAAAATCGAAGCGAACAACGCCTTTACAATTTAAAACCCGATAGAGTTTAGAAATAGTTTCATGTACTTTTTGTTTTGTATCTTCAGAAATAGCGGCAGGCGTCACTTCGCTGGCCATATTTTCGGTGTATTTGGCTTCGTAATCGAAAAATTCTTTCTTCGAAATGATTTCAGTAACCGGAAAACGCAAAATTTCGCCTCGGTATTCGAAAGCTCCACACGTCAACTCTCTTCCTTTGATGTATTCTTCGATCAAAATCTCGCTGTCTTCGGCAAAAGCCTTTTCCAAAGCCGCTTGCAAGTCTTCTTTTTTTGAAACTTTCGACATGCCAACACTTGAACCGCCTTGATTTGGTTTTACAAAAATGGGAAGGCTTATTTTTTGCAACAATACATTCAAATCGCAGGGATGCTGTTTAAACAAATGAATGCTTTTTGAAACAGCAACGCCCGTACTTCGCACAATGTGATTGCAGTAGGCTTTGTTGAACGTAAGCGCAGAAGTGATGGCATTGCTTGAAGTATAAGGCAATCCAAGCATATCAAAATAGCCCTGCAATTTCCCGTTTTCGCCCGGGCTTCCATGAATCATATTGAAAATCCCGTCAAAAACAATCTTTTCTGTTCCCAACCGAAGGCTGAAATCGTTTTTATCTATTTGAATAATTCCCAAGTCGGGATGTTTATAAAACCAATCTTTTCCCTTTATTTCAACAACAAAAACTTCATATTTCTCGCTGTCAATTTCGGCAAAAACCATGGCAGCACTTCGTATGCTTATTGAATATTCGCCAGAATCGCCACCGGCAATGAGCGCAATTTTTTTCTTCATATTCTAAATTAAATTCTTTTACAATACTAAGAAATTTAAGCTTTGAAAAAATGCCATTAAGATGATTTTTACACATATTTATTGTCGAAAACGCGGTTTCTACAATTCATCTAATTCACTATCTTTGCAGATTACACAATATTTAACTGTTTGAATAGTTTTAAGTACAGTTTGAAAAAGATTTAGGATTTATGAATTTTGGACAATTTATTCGCAGCAAGGCGTTTTTTAAGCATTTGGGCATCCTCTTTGGATCGACATTGGTTTTACTTTTTATTGTATTTAAAAGTCTTGATTTATATACAGATCAAGGGGAATTTGTAATCGTTCCGGAACTTCATAATCTGAATAGTGATAGTTTGGTATTGGCATCAGATGAGGACTATTTACAGTTCATTATCATTGATTCTGTTTTTGATGCGAATGCCAAACCAGGCCAAATAATTCGCCAACATCCACTCTCCGGAGCGAAAGCAAAAAAAGGAAGAAAAGTGTATTTTACGATTGTTTCCAAAGGAAGTGAGTACGTTCAAATGCCAAACTTGGTCGATTTAAGTATCCGCCAAGCGATAGACATCCTTAAGCAATCGCGCTTGAACGTAAATCAATTGATTTTTGTCGATAATTTTGCAAGAAATGCGGTTTTGGCTCAATTGATTCGACACGATACAATTTCTCCAAAAACGCAAATACTTGTTGGAACAGCGATTAATTTAATAATTGGCGACGGACACAATCCTTCCGGAGTGAACGCGCCATTTTTGATCGGAAAAACGGCCGATGAGGCTTTAGACCTCATTCTAAAATCGAGCTTAAATTTTGCCGGAGCCGATACTATATTTGGTTCGACAAAAGACAACCTCCGAGTCTATAAACAATATCCTACCTACAGAAGCAAACTTTTGTTAGGCGATGCAGTGGGATTTTCATTGCGTTCTGCCAAAGATTTTGATATGGATTCGTTGATAAACAACAAAATTAGCGACACCCTCCAACTTGATACGCTAAACTCATTGGAATTGCTAAATAAGGATTCAGAAGAATTTTAATTTCATGAAAAACAAAGTCTTTTGGTTTATTTTTTTGACACTGTTTCTAGCTGAACCAATTCTGGCTCAAGAACAGCTGATTGGTTTGAGTCAAAATAAAATACTCCAAGATAAAATCCATTTTAAAACCACTTCGGAAAGCAGTGTTTTCCTTCCATTTTTCGACGATTTTAAGCCAACACAGCCAATTCCAAACCAAAAATTATGGACAGATGACTTCGTTTTTGTAAATACCGGCTTTCAAAAATTTCCACCAAATTTGGGCGTGGCTACTTTCGACGCTTTGGATCAATATGGAGCTATATATGAACAAGCAAATAGTTTTGGATTTCTTGCCGATTTTCTGACTTCCCAAGCCATCCGACTTGATAGTTTGAAAAATGAAAACCGACCGATTCTGATTTCCGATTCTGTCTATTTGAGCTTTTATTATCAACCACAAGGAACTGCAAATGCACCGGAATCGAGTGATTCTTTGGTGCTCGAATTTTATTCCGGACGCGATCAGCTTTGGTATCCAATCTGGTCGGAGGGCGGAATGCCGTTGGATAGTTTTTATTTAATCAACCAAAGCTATTTCAAGCAGATACTTATTCCTATTACAGATAGTGCACGCTTTTTTCATTCCAATTTCCGCTTTCGGTTTTACAATTATGCCAGCTTGGCAAACACGGTACAAAATTCGTGGCAGAGCAATGCCGATCAATGGAACATTGATTATGTAAAATTGGACGTAAATCGAACGCGAAACGACATTTATTCCGAGGACTTGGTTTTTGTGAATATGCCGCCGTCGTTTTTAAAAAAATACCGGAGCATCCCTTACGACCAATACAAAAATGATCCAACAAATTCGATGGCCGACAGTTTGCATTCTGTTTTTATCTCTAATTTAAGTCCAACAACTTATACTGCCGAATACAGCTATGTAATATCCGACCAATTGCAACAAGATTCTTTATATTCGGGTGGCTCGGCACAAATCAGTCCATTTGTGGAAGAAGGCTATTCGCAATTTCCTCGTTTTAAAGACCCAAAAGTTATATCGTTTTTCACCTTACATCCCGAAAGCTCAAAAGTATTTACGATAAGACATACCGTAAATACTTTGGTTAGCCAAAATGAAATACAAAAAGGCGATACACTCATTCAAAAACAAATATTTGCTGATTATTTTGCTTACGACGATGGCAGTTCCGAAGCCGGCTATGGGTTGAGCGGTAATGGAAATAGTGCTGCTTTGCGATTTAAACTCAATACAGCCGACACTTTAACATCTGTACAGATTTATTTCAATCCAACACTTTTGGGAAATGAAGACTATTTTTATCTGCGGATTTGGACAAGTTTGTCGCCTGAAATATTGGCTTACGAAAAATTGGTTCAGGTTTCAAGAGCCGATACAGAGCTGGGCTTTTGTACGTATTCGCTCGATCGAACCATTGTACTCTCAAATGAGTTTTATGTTGGATTCACTCAAACTACCGAAAGCAACCTCAATATTGGTTTCGATTTATCCTTTTCGCCCGAAGAAAGTCTGTTTTACAATGCCGGAAACGGATGGGAACAAAGTGTTTTTAGTGGTGCACTGATGATCCGCCCTGCTTTTTCAAAAACGATCAAATCAATTGATTCATCTCAATTGATGAACGATACTGCTATTCAAATTTATCCCAATCCATTGAAAAGTGGAAGTTTAAGCTTAATCATAGAAAACGGGGAAGATTATTTTATTCGTGTTTATGATTTAATGGGAAAACTCGTTTATTCCAGTCCGTATCAACAGCAATTGGTTCTCGATTTTTTAAAAAATGGCATTTACTTGATCCGATTCCAGAATTTGGTTACCGGAGATAGAAACAGTCAAAAATTAATAATTTCCAAGTAGTGAATACATTCGAAGAAGAAGATATAGAATTGCAAGAATCTGAAGCAGAAATGTTTGAGCATTTCCGCTTTCAGGTGGACAAAGGTCAATCCATGTTGCGCATTGATAAATATCTGATGTTACGGATAGAAAATGCCACTCGAAATAAGCTGCAACAAGCTGCCAAAGCGGGCAATATCTTGGTAAACAATTTAGCAGTCAAATCCAATTATCGCGTTAAGCCAAACGATGTAATTTCGATTGTCTTGGCCGAGCCACCTCGAGACACAAGCATTTTTCCTCAAGAAATTCCATTGAAAATTTTGTACGAAGACGATGATATTATTGTGATTGACAAACAAGCGGGTTTGGTGGTTCATCCCGGCCATGGCAATTATACAGGCACTTTGTTGCATGGATTGAAATTTCATTTCAAATCGAATGGCCATGAGGAAACGAATCCTCTTCTGGTACATCGGATCGACAAAGATACTTCGGGTGTTCTGCTCATATCTAAAGACGAAACAATGCAAGCCCGATTGGCAAAGCAATTTTTCGACCATACCATTGAACGAAAATACCAAGCACTCGTTTGGGGTAGTTTTTCGGAAAGCGAGGGAACAATTGTTGGACATTTGGCACGAAATCCAAGAGACCGAATGCAAATGACTGTTTTTCCCGATGGATCAACAGGCAAACATGCCATCACACATTATCGATTGCTCGAATCTTTTGGCTATGTAAGTTTGATTGAGTGTCAGTTGGAAACCGGACGCACACATCAGATTCGGGCACATATGAAATACATTGGTCATCCAATCTTTAATGATGCGCGCTATGGCGGCGATCAGATTTTGAAAGGTACTACTTTTAGCAAATACAAACAATTTGTTCAGAATTGTTTCGAAATTCTGCCGCGACAAGCTTTGCATGCCAAGAGTCTGCAATTTATCCACCCTCGCACAGAAGAAACGCTTTTCTTTGAGTCGGATTTGCCTGAAGATATGACTTCGGCCATTGCTAAATGGAGAGCGTATAGTCAGAATCAAATTTAACAAAATTTACTGCCCCGATTTGGCGATATTTCACCACCTTTGGCTATGCAAGTGATAATTTATCTATCTTTGTTATTTAATTAACACTAGTGATTCTAAAATAAATTATGAAATTTTCGCCCGAAAACTACCGAATTCCAGATAGCAAATCAAGCTCCTTTATCGATGTGGAAGAAATTGAAACCATTCTCCAACAAGCCGTATCAAGCAAGAAAATGGTTGAGCAGATTATTCAGAAAGCATTAAACAAGAACCGATTGACTCTTCAGGATACGGCTGTATTGTTGAATGCAAATGATCCTGAATCGATTCAGAAAATAAAAAATGGCGCTCGTAAACTTAAAGAAGCGATTTATGGAAACAGGATTGTACTTTTTGCGCCTTTATATGTTGGAAACAAATGCTTGAACAATTGCAAATATTGTGGTTTTAGAGCTTCGAATACGGAAGCCATTCGCACAACGCTAAACGATCAGGAACTCATTGAACAAGTGGAAGCTCTGGAAGACAATGGTCAAAAACGATTGATTCTGGTTTATGGCGAGCATCCGGATTATTCGCCCGAATTTATCGCTCATACTGTAAAAACAGTGTATGGTGTAAGAAAAGGAAATGGGGAAATTCGAAGAGTAAATATCAACGCAGCTCCATTATCTATCGAAGGTTTCAAAACTGTAAAAGAATCTGGAATAGGTACTTATCAAATTTTTCAGGAAACTTATCATCCCGAAGCCTATAAAAAATATCATCCAAGCGGAGCAAAAAAAGATTACAACAATCGATTGACATCGCTCGATAGAGCCATGGAAGCCGGCATCGACGATGTTGGAATTGGTGCTTTGTTCGGACTTTACGATTGGCGTTTTGAGGTAATGGGTTTGGTTCGACATGTGAATCATTTGGAAGCTTGTTTCAATGTGGGTCCGCATACCATTTCTTTTCCTCGACTTCAAGATGCTTCTACTTTTAAACAAGATGCCAAATTCAAAGTTTCGGACGAGGATTTTACACGCATTGTAGCCATTTTGCGTTTGGCCGTTCCTTATACAGGAATGATTCTAACGGCACGCGAACCGGAAGCAATTCGAAAAGAAGTACTGCAATTTGGCGTTTCACAAATTGATGGCGGAACAAAAATTGAATTGGGCAAATATGCCGAAAAAGAGACCGAAATTGAACAGAATCTAAATCGGGAGCAATTTAAAATAAACGACGATCGCTCGTTAAATCAGGTGATTGACGAATTGCTCGACGAAGATTATCTGCCCAGTTTTTGTACTGCTTGTTATCGATTAGGACGAACAGGCGAACATTTTATGGAATTTTCGGTTCCCGGATTTATCAAGCGGTTTTGTTCAACCAATGCGATACTCACGCTGGCCGAATACATTATGGATTATGCTACACCTTCCACAGCAGAAAAAGGCTGGAAAGTAATCGAAAAAAATCTCGTTGATTTGGCTAAATTTCAAAATACCGACGAACTGAAGAACCGCATAGAAAGAATTAAAAACGGCGAAAGGGATTTGTATTTCTAAACTGCTCTCCGTTTTCCGAAAATCGCACAAATCCTTTTTTTGCAGCCACTAAATTCCTTAATTTTGCCTAAAAACCAATATGCATCTTTCCAATCGTCAATTATTTTATCAACATTTGGCAATTCCTGCCAATGTACCTCAAGCTTTGGAAATAGTGAAAGCCGAAGGAATCTTTCTTTTTACTGCTGAAGGTGAAAAATATGTCGATTTAGTTTCGGGAGTTTCGGTAAGCAATATTGGCCATCGTCATCCAAAAGTGGTGGAAGCCATCAAAAAGCAAGTGGACAGTTATATGCATTTGATGGTCTATGGCGAATTTATTCAATCGCCTCAGGTTCAGTTGGCCGGAAAACTAGCACAGCATTTGCCCAAAAATCTCGATGCCACTTATTTGGTCAATTCGGGCAGCGAAGCAGTGGAAGGCGCCATGAAATTGGCCAAGCGAATTACAGGAAGAAGCGAAATTATCGCATTCAAAAACGCCTATCATGGTGGAACACAAGGCGCTTTAAGTATTTTGGGAAACGAAGAGATGAAATATGCATTTCGGCCACTTTTGCCCGATATTCGTTTTTTAGAATTTAATTGTTTTCAAGATTTAGAGCAGATTACAAGAAAGACTGCGGCGGTTGTATTGGAAGCCATTCAGGCAGAAGCTGGAATAATTCTTCCGAAAAAAGGCTATTTGGAAGCCATTCGAAAACGTTGTACCGATATGGGCTGCGAACTGATTCTGGACGATATTCAAATGGGATTTGGGCGCACAGGAAAACTTTTTAGTTTTGAGAATTATGATTTTGTTCCCGATATTCTTTGTCTGGCAAAAGGAATGGGCGGCGGAATGCCAATTGGCGCTTTTGTTTCTTCAAAAGAAAAGATGAATCTCTTGCAGTTTAATCCCGCATTGGGACATATCACCACTTTTGGCGGACATCCTGTAAGCGCAGCGGCAGCACTTGCAAGTTTGGAATTTTTAACTGAAACGGACATTATCACAAAAGTGGATGCAAAAGGAAAACGATTTGTTGATGCGTTGAAATCTCATGCACACGTAAAAGAAATTCGCCAAATAGGACTCATGTTGGCTGTAGAACTTATCGATGAAAAAGCATTGGCACAAGCAATGAAAA
>DMBV01000085.1 GCA_003445975.1 Bacteroidales bacterium | reverse complement strand
ATGTCCATTTTATCGCGAAGTTTCTTGTTCGATAAAATAAGAATTCCCTCAATAATGATGACATCTTGGGCAGCAACGCGAACCGTTTCTTTGGCACGCGAACAAGTAAGATACGAATAGATGGGCATTTCGATCGGTTCGTTGTTTCGGAGTTTGTCGATATCTTGATTCAACAAGGTAAACTCAATCGAGGAAGGATGATCAAAATTTATTTTTGCTCTTTCTTCGGCATTGAGATGCCCATTATCTTTGTAATAAGCATCTTGAGGAATAATGGTTACGGAATTTTTTGGTAGAAGATTAATTATTTTCTTCACTACTGTTGTCTTTCCGGATCCTGATCCACCGGCAATACCAATAATTAACATACTCTAAATTTTAAACAAAAATACCTCTTTTATTCCTATATGCAATTACAAAATTAACATTGTTTAAATCTCAAAACCGATTTAATCTGCTGAATATAATTATTTTTGTCGCTCAAAGTAAGAAGCAATCTTTTGAATCAAATCAAAAAAACATGAAGAACACCAAAGCACTTTCTTGTTCGGTCAAGCTATTTATCGGCTTTTTTATCGGCCTTCTATTCATTGGAAATAATCTATCTGCACAAATATATACGCCGGTCAAATGGCAAATGAGCAGTAAGCAAATCAATTCGGAGGAAATAGAACTCATTTTCAAAGCTACTATCGACGAACACTGGCATTTATATTCGCAAGATATACCAATGGCTCCACCTGCCACAACATTCACATTCGAGGAAAACAAAGCGTACGAACGAATTGGAAAGGTAAGCGAAACGGAATCGATTTCGGAATACGATGCTAATTTCGACATGGTTTTGAAGTACTTTTCGAAAGAAGCCACTTTTGTTCAAAAAATCAAACTCTTAAGCTCAGAAGCAATCGAATTGAAAGGCTCAATCAATTTTATGAGTTGCGACGATACGCAGTGTCTTCCTCCTTCGGATGAAGAATTTAGTTTTCGGATCAACGAAAAAACAATTCCTGCAGCAGAAATTGAAGAACCAGCAATCGATGTGGAAAATTCGGAGGAAACCATGATTGGTTTTTTTATTGTTGCCTTCCTGTTTGGCTTGGCCGCTATTCTAACACCTTGTGTATTCCCGATGATTCCAATGACTGTTTCTTTTTTTATGAAAGACGGCGAAAATAAAGCCAAAGGAAGATTACATGCGAGTGTTTACGGCATTTCCATCGTTGCTATTTATGTATTTATCGGCTCGGTTTTGGCCGTTGTTGCTGGTCCGGGTATTGCCAATTGGTTGAGTACGCATTGGCTGCCCAATCTCTTGTTTTTCTTCATCTTTATGCTGTTTGCGGCTTCTTTCTTTGGAATGTTCGAAATAATTATGCCTCATTGGATCGTAAATAAATCGACCGCAAACGAAGATCGTGGAGGAATTATTGGCTCCATTTTTATGGCTTTTACATTGGTTTTGGTCTCCTTTTCCTGCACCGGTCCCATTGTAGGAACTATCTTGGTTGAATCGGCCGGAGGACAAATTTTGAAACCTATTGTAGGAATGCTCGGTTTCTCCTTGGCTTTTGCAATGCCTTTTACCTTGTTCGCTTTCTTCCCGCAATGGTTGAACAAATTACCAAAATCAGGCGGCTGGTTGAATTCTGTAAAAGTTGTTCTCGGGTTTTTGGAACTCGCTCTGGGATTAAAATTTCTCAGCATCGCCGATCAGACTTATCATTGGGGATTACTCGACAGAGAAATATACTTAGCACTTTGGATTGTAATTTTCACTTTGATGGGAATTTATTTGTTAGGAAAAATAAAATTTGCCCACGATAGCGATGTGCCCTTTGTTAGTGTTCCCCGATTGCTTCTTTCTATCATTACTTTCTCTTTTGTGGTTTATATGATTCCCGGACTTTGGGGCGCTCCATTAAAAGCTTTGTCAGGCTATATTCCGCCCATGCATACGCAAGATTTCGATATCGAAAAATCCATTCGGGATCAATTAAAGACAGCCAATTTCAATTCGCTCGACAAGAAAGAAATTTGTGAAACGCCCAAATACCACGAGTTTTTGCATTTGCCTCATGGCTTAGACGGTTTTTTTGATTACGAACAAGCACTTGCCTGCGCAAAAGAGCAAAACAAACCTTTGTTTATCGATTTTACGGGACATGGTTGCGTGAATTGTCGGGAAATGGAAGCCAACGTATGGGCAGATCCGCAAGTTTTAAGTCGTTTGCAAAACAGCTTTATCGTTGCCGCTCTTTATGTTGATGACAAAACAAAACTTGCCGAAAACGAATGGATTACCTCCAAATACGATGGAAAAATAAAAAAGACGATTGGTAATAAATTTGCCGATTTTCAAATCTCTCGCTTCAATACGAATGCTCAACCATTTTATGTACTGTTAAATACCGATGGCGAGTTGCTCATTCAGCCAAAAGCCTACGATTTAAATGTGGATAATTTTGTGAAGTTTTTGGATGAAGGGATAGCAAATTTTAAGGCCGTGAAAACTGTACAATTGAAACGCTAGTTTATTCGGTAATTTGCTGAATCATTTTTTCACTGAATCAATCGATTGATTTTCAGCAACAATTTGCGTTTCGACTAGCGCATTTGAGGGAACCATTTTTGATATTCCTGNNAAAGGATGCCCATTTTTGTTTTGGAATTGAGGCACTACAAAAGCGTTTGGCTCATAAAGCGAAGACATTCCTTTTAAGAGCGATTTATTCACAAATGGATTGTCGATATTTTGAATAAATACTCCGTCAGAACTAGTAGATTTATCAATGCCTAATTGAATAGAATGAAATCGGCCTTTTTCAGTATCATCATTTCGGACCAATTGAGCGGTGTAGTGAGAAACCTTTTGCTCGATAGCTTTGTAATTCCGGCTATTTAACACAAAAAAAATATTCCCCTTTAAAAAGCCCGAATAACACTTAAGAATGTGCTCCAGAAAACTCAGGTTGTTCGAAAAAGGCAAAAATGCTTTTTCCTTTCCCATTCGAGACGAGTTTCCGGAAATAAGCAGTATCAGATCAGGCATTTTAGAGAAAGAATTTTATGAAACATTCGTTTATTTTCAAAATGATTCAAAGCAAGGATTCATTTTCACATAAATAAATGCTTGCAAATATAAAAATAGAATCAACACTGCTTGTTGTGGGTTGGATCGAAAACAAAAAAAACCTGCCGTTTTATCACGGCAGGTCTCCCAATCTCGACACCCATAAAATATCATCAATAATTCAAGTATGTATAATCTCTATAATCGTCTTGATCTTTATACCAATCTACAAAATCGGCACCACCAGAAACTGCCCAAGAAGCAAATTTTGTATAGCCTTTATTGATGGCAATTTTTTCTTTCGGGAAGGTGAAATCGTATAAAATATTTATTCCCCAAGGTAGATTTGTCGAGTTTCGATAATATCTACCAATGGCCGGATTGCTATCGTCGTCGGCGGTGCCAAAAAGCGATTTATTCATCAAATCAGTTGGCGCCATGTCCACCAAATGCATTTCTCTGCTTCGGTCGCCATTGATAAAGATAAACGGATTCAAGCTCCCCATTTGATTGTTTCGAATAGGAACATTGTATTTCATGATCACTCTCATTTTTCCACTGTTCACACTGATATTGTCCCAAGCATCGTCAAAAACTACAAAAACAGGCTTCGACTGACCGTTTTCCAATCCTTTACTATCTAACGAAACAATATTTTTTGTCAGATTGCATCCCACTACTTCTTTGATAATTGCTGGATCGCAATTCACTTCAATTCCAAATCCATTTCTAAACGATCCGCCCACGTTTTTGATAATAAAATCAAAAACGGTTTCGTGAATCAATCCTTCGGCATTGTAAATATGAGCAAAACGATAATTCACCACCAAATCGTTGAAATCAAAGTCGCCTAAGTTTGGCCACATATCTTCGAATGCATAAGTTCCTAAGCCGTAGATAGAAGGTGTATAAACTGAATAGGCGCGCTGGTTATCATCTGGAAATTCGTCGTAGAAATCGATAATTCCATCGTTATCTGTATCCGCCGTTTTTACCAATGTTTCATCGAGCGGCAAAGTGGCTAAATCATGAATATAGTTTGCATAATCGCCAAATCGATTTTCCCAGCCGCCAGTTACATCGTCCATAATATAAACTTTTCCTTTGGGAGTAACATTTGCAGCCCACCACAATTCGTTGTTAGAATCGTAAGTTAAAGAATTTGGATAATTCGGCAAGTTCACAGCCGAAATGCGCGTTGCAGTAATTGTATTTTTATCGGCATAATCACAACGATACAATCCGGAAGTTGTTGAAAGATACATTTTTCCTTCTTCTGAAAAAGTCAGATCTCCGCCATCAATTGCTTGCAGGCCATTCACTTTGTAGTAGGACAACATTTTAGCATTGGCAGGATCTATTTTAAGCACCCAGTAATCGAACGAAAAATAAAGCAAGCCATCGTTGATGTTGTAACCCATTCTTGGACCAAAATATCCCAATTTCCCGATTGTTTTCCATGTTTTGGTGCTAAGGGTGTAGGAATACAAATAATAGGGAGGACGTATTCCAACTGTATATACAATTTCCTTTACAGGGTCAATGGCACAGGTGTAACTTCCTCCCGAACCATTTGGAATTGTACTAATAACATTCAAATCGCCTGTGGATGAATTAATTGTAAACAATTCGGAAAGACTATTTACTCCATATAGAATATCTACATCTTCGGCAGAAGCAGATTTCAAACTGGAAGCCGGTGTATTATCATCAAACTGAACGGCCATTTTAGTATTTTGCACAGCCAATGTTTGTGTAGAATAATTTCCCATATCATTTTTCACTATATAAATAGAGTCGTAATAGGAAGGAATCGAAAGTGTTAAATCAAAAGTGGATGAAGAAGTGATTTGGGTAAAAGCCAAATCGCTCAGCGCATCCACAAAAAGTCCGGATTGAGTAATTACATCTGCGTTATCACCTGCAGCAGTTGATGTAATTGTCTTTCCTTGTGGATTGTACAAATAAATATTGTATTTTACAAGGTCACTGGACGCAGATTTAAAACCGCTAAATGTGAGCGAAACATCTTTGGCCGTTTCGAACTGAAAGGTGGCCGGTATTTCCAAATCAATCAGATTAGCATTTGGATCGGCCGGATCAGCCGGATCGGAAGGAAGCTCTTTATTACAGCTGGTTAGGCCGAATATAAACAGCATGGCAAAAAGCATTGAACTTGTTCTTTTCATGGGGTTGGTCTTTTGCAATTAATACTTTTTCTAATATGCCAAAGTTAAACCACTCAAAAGCCGATAACAAGTCATTTCGTTGTATAAAAGATTCGAAAACAAACAAAATGTGTTCAAATTCACGCATCTTGTCCAAATGTCGGACAAAAAAACTTATCTTTTTTCGTATTGCTTTTCGTAATATTTCTGATAATCGCCCGAAGTTACATTCTCAAGCCATTCTTTATTCTCCAAATACCAGTCAACTGTTTTTTCTAAGCCTTCTTCAAATTGCAAACTGGGCGTCCATCCCAATTCATTTTGCAATTTTGTGCTGTCGATAGCATAACGCAAATCATGTCCGGCGCGGTCGGTAACATACGAAATAAGCTTTTCGCTTTCGCCTTCACTCCTACCCAATTTCTTATCCATTATTTTGCACAACAATTTAATCAAAGCAATATTGGTCCATTCGTTGTGGCCACCAATATTGTAAGTACTTCCGCTCATCGCTTTATGAAAAAGGACATCAATTGCGCGTGCATGATCTTCGACCCAAAGCCAATCCCGAATATTTTCGCCTTTTCCATAAACAGGAAGTGCTTTCTTATTCTGAATGTTGTTTATAAACAGAGGCAATAATTTTTCCGGAAATTGATAGGAACCATAATTGTTTGAGCAATTTGAAATCACCGTTTGCAAGCCATAAGTATCGCCATAAGCCCGAACAAAATGATCAGAACTAGCTTTGGAAGCCGAATATGGACTGTGCGGGTCGTAGGCTGTTTGTTCTGTAAACAAACCCGTTTCGCCTAAGCTTCCGTACACTTCATCGGTTGATACATGATAAAAACGATGCTTTTCCATTTCGCCTTTCCAAATGAGCTTCGCTGCATTCAGCAGATTGACAGTGCCAATTACATTGGTCATTACAAATTCCGTAGGATTTGTGATAGACCTATCAACGTGTGATTCGGCAGCCAAATGGATAACATCTGTAAATTTTTCGAATTGAAATAAGTTGGTTATTGATTCCGCATCTACAATATCCATCTTTACAAAACGGTAGTTTGGCGCAACTTCTATGTCTTTCAGATTTGCCAAATTTCCGGCATAAGTCAACACATCCAGATTTACAATTTGATAGTCGGGATATTTGTTTACAAACAAACGTACTACATGAGAGCCGATAAATCCGGCTCCTCCGGTGACTAGAATTTTCTTTTTATAATTCATTTTCCTCTTTTTTCTAAGTGATCATTGCGTTGTTTTGAGCAATATAGAAACAATTGCTATTTTGTGTAAATACGAAACATATTATTTTTTGGTTTTCAATGCTTTTTCCCAATTCCAAGCAGAGAGCATCATTTCATCTAAAGTCTTTTGTGCTTTCCAACCCAATTCGTCGTTTGCAAAGCTGGTATCGGCATACACAATTTCTACATCGCCCGGACGACGATCTACGATTTGATAATTTAGCTTTTCGTTGCTTACTTTTTCGAAGGAATGAATGACTTCCAAAACCGAAAAGCCATTTCCGGTGCCTAAATTGAAGATTTCGATTTTCTTTTTTCCGGCGTGATTGATCATGCGTTCCACGGCTACAACATGCGCCTGAGCCAGATCTACCACATGGATATAATCGCGAATGGCTGTTCCGTCGTGTGTGTTGTAGTCAGAACCAAAAACGCGCAACAGTGGCCGAATTCCGATGGCTGTTTGTGTGATAAATGGGACCAAATTGTTTGGTACACCCAATGGAAGTTCTCCAATTAATGCGGAATCGTGCGCTCCTATTGGATTGAAATAACGCAGCAAAATTGCTTTAACATTGGTTACCAAACTCGTGTCAGTAATGATTTCTTCCGAAATCTGTTTGGTGTTCCCATACGGCGACATGGCTTGCAAAATAGGCGAATCTTCGGATACCGGCAAAATTTCGGGCTGTCCATAAACAGTGCAAGAAGAAGAAAACACAAGATTTTCGATTCCGTAGGTTTTCATATTCGCCAAAATATTGATTAAGGAACCAATATTGTTTCGGTAATATTTCAAAGGATCGTTTACAGATTCTCCAACAGCTTTGTAGGCAGCAAAATGGATAATTCCATCTAGATCATTATTTCTTTCAAAAAAATCGCTGGTACTTCCCGGATCGGTTAAATCGAACTCTTCAAATGCCGGACGAATGCCCGATATCTGCTCTATTTTATCTACTACATTTGCAAAGGAATTGGACAGATTGTCCACAATAATCACTTCAAATCCTTTCTTCTGAAGCTCTACTACGGTGTGAGAACCGATATAACCGGTGCCACCAGTAACTAATATTTTCATAGATCTAATTTAATAATTGTTCACTGTTTGGTTTATTTGAGCGAACTAATTTAGTAAATTATAAAGCATATTTCGCCAATACGGCAAATCTTTTTTTTAAAATTGCTTTTTGAAGAAGAATCTATGCAGATTTAAGGGATAGCAAACCCAAGCAAGGAATTAATTTTTAATCCACTGCAATATCTCTGGGTCGAGCGGATTGGTTTTTGATGAAATTACTTTTTCAAGTTCGCCCGTTTTTCCAATGAGGTATTTTTGAAAATTCCAGCCAACTTTCGAATCCGCCACTCCGTTTTTCTCTTTCATTGTCAGCCATTGATAGAGCGGATGTATGTCGTCGCCTTTTACGGAAATTTTGCTCATCATCGGAAAAGTTACACCATAATTTAGCGAGCAAAAAGCTTTTATTTCTTCGTTTGTTCCCGGTTCTTGATGCATAAAATTATTTGCCGGAAAGCCAATAATAACAAAATCTTTCCCACCAAATTGCTTGTATAATTTCTCCAAATCTTCGTATTGAGGAGTAAACCCACATTTTGAAGCTGTATTGACAACCATCACTTTTTTGCCTGCTAATTGGCTGAAGGCAAAATCATTTCCGTTGATGTCTTTCACTACAAAATCGTAAAATTTTTGCTGTGCAAATCCTGTTATGCTCATAAATGTGATTGCTAATAAAATTAAAGTTTTCATCTATTTTTTTTGAGTTCAAAGTTACAATTTATATTTATTCTAAATAATCGAATTGTACAATTATTTATTATATTGATTTTTAACAATATAACCAATACAAATCAATATTTACAATCGCTTTAGCAAAAAACATCCATTTCCTACAGAAGCCAAATTATACAAAAAACACTTTCAAAAATGGACTTGCATTAGCAAAATAGATATCCTATTTATTTATTTTCTCTAGAGCTGCCAATATATGTAGTTACCGACTTTCAAAAGACGCTTTTGTTTCTGACAAATAAATTGTACTTTTGACTTATGAAAACACTTCGCGAAATAGAACTCACATTAGGGAAGCATAAACAGCGTTTGTTTTCCGAATACCCGATTAAATCATTGGCAATTTTCGGTTCATATGCCAGAAGAGAGCAGAAAGAAGAAAGCGACCTTGATCTATTAGTTGAATTTAACGACAAGATAGGCTTGCGTTTTATAGACTTGGCCGAAGACCTTGAAAAACTAATCGGTTTTAAAGTAGATCTGGTTTCTCGAAAAGGAATTAAGGATAAATACTACCAAAAAATTCAATCAGATTTAACTTATGTCTAATCGTGATCTTATATTACTTCTTGAGGATATGCTTGAATCGGCATTGAAAATTAAGCGGTACACGACAAATTTAGACTATGATTCATTCTTGAACGACGATAAAACAATCGACGCAGTAGTAAGAAATTTTGAAATTATAGGAGAGGCTGCCAACAGAATAGACCCGGATTTTAGGGCAATGTATTCGGAAATTAAGTGGAACAGGATCAGGGGTTTCAGAAATAGAATTGTGCATGACTATTTCGGGATAGACTACGAAATTGTTTGGACAATAATCGAAAATGACTTGGAGAATCTTATTGGACAAATTGAATCTGTAATTTCGAATTCTTAAACAACCAACGCGAATAAACCACAGACGCCAATCGAATAATCTCCCCCACCAGTGAATAACCGGCAAGGAGAGCCCGTCTTAGCCCACTAAATAGCTGGACAAAATTTGGAAAACAATTTAAATTTACGATAGGAAAAAACACCATTCCTTGAATCAAGAATATTTACTAAAAAGTGCTGCTTTATTTGCAAGAATGCTATTGAATCGAAGTTATTAGCCGGACTGCCTCAAACAACCCGCCTTAATTCTGCCCAAAGGGCTTAGAATATATTCGTCATAAACTTTGAAAAACCGGAATCCCTACGCTTAATTCAGGACAAAACTACTGAATAAGCGTCCCAATATGTTCTCCTTTTACAACTTTTAATAGATTTCCGGGAGTATTCATATCAAAGACATAGATGGGCAGATTATTTTCTTTACAAAGTGTGAAAGCGGTTAAATCCATTATTTTCAGATTCTTCTCATAAGCTTCATCAAAACTGAGCTCACTGAATTTTGTAGCTGTTGGGTCTTTTTCCGGATCGGCTGTATAAACGCCATCTACACGAGTTCCTTTAAGCATCACATCCGCTTGAATTTCAACGCCTCGCAAAGCCGATGCAGAATCAGTTGTAAAGAAAGGATTTCCCGTTCCTCCTGCAATAATCACTACTTTTCCTTCTTTTAGATAATCAACAGCAATCTTTCGGCTCATGGGTTCTGCCATGGGTTTTAAAGTCAAACTCGACAGCAATTTCACGTTCAATCCCATTTTTTCTAATTCTCCTTGCAGCGCCATGGAATTGATAGCTGTGGCAAGCATTCCCATATAATCGCCCTGAACGCGATCCATGCCTTTTCCGGCTCCTTGCAGTCCACGATAGATATTTCCACCACCAATTACAATTCCTACCTCCACGCCCAAACTTACAACGTCTTTGATTTGCTGCGCATAACTTGTCAATTGTTCAGGATCAATACCAAATTGTTGTTCTCCCATCAAGGCTTCGCCACTAAGTTTTAGTAAAATACGTTTGAATCTCATAGTACTGTTGTTTAATCTTATTTTTTAACAAATATAGCCAAATCAATGTAAATAATTTAAACTGATTTCAAACATTTTAAAAGCGTTTGTTGGTTTTTCCATATCTACAATCCATATTTTGCGTTCCAATTGCTGGCACTGACTTGGTGCTATTTTGTATTTTAGTTCGATTGAATGGTAATGAAATAAAGCCAACCGAATGGGCGCGGCCAAAAGTTGAAGAATATTTGAAAACTTGTTCTTTATTTTTTCCGATTGCTTGATGTTATTTACTTTCAGAAGAATTTCCTGGTGTATTTGTGTGAAAACAGTTTCTATTTCCGACACCGATTGAGCCGTATTTGGCAAAGTAAATATGCCGGCCAAACGGTCGTCGTAAAGATCAAAAACATCGTCCATAAACTGACCAAAAGCACCCAAGAGAAAGGCGATTTCTTTTTCCTCGTCCGTCAAGGTATGGCTCAAAAGCAATGCATACATCAAACCCGAATAACCACCTTTTTGTCTGGAGAATTGCCACAATTCCTGCGGAAACTTACTACTAATCTGTTTGTTTTTAGCTTCCACCTGTGCCGAAAACAAGCTGTTTGCAGCATTTAAAAAGGCTTGCTTTTCGTCTAAGTCACACAAAATAGTATCCAGAAACAGCACAGCCAATTTCTGTTGTTCGGTTTCCGCAATTTCATGTTTTTCCTGATTAAGCAATTTTTTTATTTTATCAGCTTGTTCGTATTCCTTATCAAAAAAATCGTCGAAAATGGGAGCACAAGCACTCAAATTTGCAAAGCGTTTTCGCTCTCTTTCGTTCATTTTATATCCACGAAGCACACAAAGCAGTTCACCAAAAAAGTGATTAGCATGCATATATTGTTTGGTACGATTGTAATAGTTGGAACGATAATAATACTCTTTTTGAAGATCAGAGGGAAAATCCAAATCCGACAAAAAATCGTGTTTGAGGTAATTCCGCAAGCGCCAAAAAATAACCGTAGCCTGAAAATAATAGGACAAGCCCAAGCTGAATTGCCGCAAACTAAACACGTTTCCCCTTTCTTTTTTGGTCTATTGCTGTTCGATGCTACGTTTTATTTTTCGCACCACATCAATGATAGTGCCATCTACCCATTTTATAGCCGCCACTATTTCGTCGGTAAATTCCGGCTTATCGGGCACACCACAAATGGCTTCTGCTTCTGCTTTCAATTCTTCGATAGTTTTGATTGGCAAGTTCGAATTTTTGAGTTTTTCGATCAAATCCGTTCTTCGTGGATTGATTGCAATTCCTCTTTCGGTAGCTATCACATCAATCAATTCGCCGGGGCCACAAAGTGTGGTTACGCTATCTACAATTACCGGAATGCGATCGCGGAAAAGCGGAATAGGTAAAATGGTACATTTTGAAAACAAGCAATTTTGCCATCCACCAATTCCATGAAGAAGAACGCCATCAGAATGAGTCACTACATTGGCGTTAAAATTTACATCCACTTCGGTAGCACCTAAAATCACAACGTCCACCATACTAGCAAAATTTCCTTTGCTGTGGTAATTGTAGGAAGTAAATGGACTCGTGGCCAAATGAGCTGAATTTTCCCGAAGGGAACGAACGCCTTCTAAATCGAAAGTTTGTCCATCTAAGATATAATCGACCAAACCTTCTTCCAACATTTTCACCGGATATTGGTTGCTTCCGGCACGAATAAAACGCGCTTTCCATCCTTTTTTCCGAAGCATTTCGGCAAAATAAATCCCAATACTTAAGGCTGTTCCGCCCGCTCCTGCCTGATATGAAAATCCATCTTGAACAATTCCTGCTTCTTCACAAAACTGCGCTGTCATTTCGGCTATTAAAAGTCGGTCCGGACTTTTGGTAATTTGCGTTGTTCCTGAAACGATTTTCTCAGGATCACCAATTTTATCCACCAAAACGGTAAAATCGACATAATTTCCATGAATCTGAAAAGGAACGCATGGGAAAGGAACCAAATTATCTGTTACCACAATTACTTTATCCGCATATTGCGAATCGCCAAGCGCAAAACCCAATAAACCGCAAGCCGCAGCGCCATTCACCCCATTGGCATTTCCAAAGGCATCAGCCGAAGGAGCCGCAATAACAGCTATATCTATTTGCACTTCGCCATCCTGAATGGCTTGATATCGTCCGCCATGCGAACGCAATATTCCAACGCCTTCCATTTTCCCTTCGGAACAAAAGCGTCCCAAAGCGCCATTCATACTTCCCTCAATACGTTGAATTGTTCCATCTTCCAAATACGGAATCAAGTGTACATGACAAGGAAAAGAAGCAGAAGGAAACCAGCGCAATCCTTTAATTCCGAGTTCGTGTGCAATGTCGAAAATCTGATTTGCAATGATATCGCCATCGCGAAAATGGTGATGTGTAGAAATGGTCATACCGTCGCGCAAGCCCGATTTAATCAGTGCCTCTTTCAAACTTGGAATCAATTTATTTCCATCGGCAGGATAATCCACGCAAGACGGAATGGCTGGCGCATGTTTTCGACCACTTGGCTTGTATTTTCCTACACCTTGAAAGGCAATATGTTGTTCGCCGTTGATTATTTCGGGTACTATACGTCCCGCGGCATTGGTAACTAATTTATCGTATTTTTTCATTTTCGTACTGGTTCGCATTTACAATTATGCTTTTTCTTCGGCGAGCAAATCTGCCCAATTGGAAGGAATTTTCCCCATATCAATGGCGAGTTGAATCACTTTCTCTGCTCGTTTTACCACAGGCGCATCGATCATTTTGGTTCCAAGAGTCACCACACCAAGCCCTTTTTCTTTAGCGGCTTTGAAAGCGAGCGAAATTTTCTTGGCTTTTTCTATTTCGAGTTGATCGGGAGCGAAATTTTCGTGAATAATCCGTATCTGTCGTGGATGAATACAACCCATTCCGTTGAACCCCAAACTTTTGGAAATCTGCACATTCTGTTTTAGTCCTTCCAAGTCGGCAATATCTGAAAAAACAGAATCGATGGCTTGAATTCCGGCGGCCACGGCAGCATTTACCAAAGTGGTGCGAGCAAAAAACGATTCCGTTCCTTCGGCGGTCCTGCGTACGCCCAGATCGGCCGAATAATCTTCCAAACCGATTGCTATGGATGAAATATTTTCGGAACAAATGGCAATTTGATATGCATGAACAACTCCTTTTGCGCTCTCAATAATTGGCATTAACCAAATCGGATTTTTTTGTTTCAATGCGAATTGAAGTGATTTGATTTTTTCGTTCACTGCCCTGATATGTTCCGGCAGTTCCACTTTTGGAACCAAAACAAGATTTACACTATGTGGCACTACAAATTCCAAGTCAACGAGACCTCTTTCGCCTTGATTGATTCTAACCATCCGTTCTGCACCATAAAAATTCAATGATCGTAATGCATTTCGAACCAAAAAACGAGCTTCGTGCTTTTTCTCAGGAGCAACAGCATCTTCCAAATCCAATATCAGTGCATTTGGATTGTGAATACCGGCATTCATCATCAAGCTTGGTGTATTTCCGGGCAAATACAAACGCGAAAAACGGTGTTGTTCGCGTGTGGTCGGTTTTTGATTCTGCTCCAGCATAGGCAACAAATATTCTTTATCAGAATCGATAAGCAATTTTATGGCTGCTTCCAAACGAGCGGCAATAACAAAAGGCAAAGCCCCGCTATCTTCAAAGAGTATAGACGCATTTTCGATATCAAAATACTGAAGAATATCGGAAATCAATTTCTTATTGGATTTCCCATACATTACTTCTACTTTTGAATTTGATTGAAGTTGAATGCCGCCTGAATTTGTCAATTCAATTTCGAAAAAACAATCGGAACGTATGTTTTTTCCCTTATTCCCAACTTGTACCCTTTTTATATTTTCCGCTGTCATTTTTTTAAATCATTGGTTAATAGCGCATCTGAAGCAAAGCTCTCAAACGATTTTCGTCCAAGGCTTTCCGTTCGCCTAAATGTATTTTGCCTTGCTTTTTCAATTTCTCTATAATAATCTCTATGCCAGCTTCCGGAATGTTGTATTCGCTCAAGTGGGTTTTTGTTTCGAGGTTTTGGAAAAACTCCTCGGTTTTTACAATGGCCTGATCGATGGTTATTTCGTCGTGTTCTTCTGACAGATTCCAAACATTTTTGGCATAACGAAGCAATTTTTCATGTTTTTCGGTACGCATCACTTCCATCATTCCCGGCAAAACAACTGCCAAAGACTGGGCATGATCCAAACCATAAAGTGCTGTAAGTTCATGTCCAATGGTATGTGTAGCCCAATCGGTAGGAACGCCCAACGCAAGTTGTCCGTTCAAAGCCATTGTGGCCGCCCACATGGTATTGGAAGCCACATCGTAATCAAATTCTTTAAATACGTAATCCGGCCCATATTGAAGAAGACTGAGCAAAACAGCTTCGGCAAAACGATCTTGTATTTCGGCCTGGTTCGGAAAAGTAAGGTATTGTTCCAATACATGCACAAAAGCATCAATAACACCATTTGCCAACTGAGTTTTGGGCAAAGATTTTAACACATTTGGATCGAGAACAGAAAATTTCGGATAAACCCATGGACTTCCAAAAGGGAGCTTTTCGTTTGTAGCAGCATTGCTGACAACTGAAAAAGGATTCATTTCGGTACCGGTGGCCGATAAAGTGAGAACAACGCCAAAAGGCATTGCCGATTCAATTGGAGCGCCTTTGGAACAAATATCCCAAGCATCGCCCGGAAAATTTGCTGCAGCAGCGATAAATTTTGTTCCATCAACAACAGAACCACCTCCAACAGCCAATAAAAAATCGATGTTTTCGCTTTTCACTATTTTCACCGCTTTCATTAAAGTGGCGTAACGTGGATTTGGTTCTATTCCGCCAAATTCGATCAGGGTAAAATGCTGAAGTGCTTTAACCACTTGATCGTACACTCCATTTTTAAAAATACTTCCACCGCCATAGGTCAATAGAATGCGGCTCCCAACAGGAATTTCTTTCACAATAAAACCTATTTTACCTTCTCCAAAAAGAATTTTTACTGGATTTCTAAATTCAAAATTATACATCGGTTTTTTTATTCAAAAATAGTAAATTTTAAGGTCGCTCAATGGGGAATGAAAATCAAAATAGGGAGAAATAACAACCAGAAAAACAGAATACGTATTAAAAAAATTAACTTTGCTTTAGTAAATTGTAGTATGCCACGAATCGCTTTTAAACACAATCCTTACTCTATACTGCTTCTAAGGCTCTTTTCAGCACTTGTGCTGCTGAGTCTGTCAAGAATGTGTCTGTATTTTTTTAACCTCAACTATTTTGATGAACTAAAGCAAGGAGAAGTATTTTCGCTATTTATTATTGGGCTACGATTTGATTTAGCGAGTTTGATGATGTTGAATTTTGCTTTAATCTTTATCAGCATTTTTCCATTTCCCTTTCCTAAAAAAGATTTATTGCAAACAGTTATCCTGTATCTAACGCTACTCTTCAATGGCCTTGCCATCACAGCAAACCTGATCGATGCCATTTATTTTCGCTTTACATTGAAAAGAAGCACCTACGATATTTTTGATTTTCTGGACGCCAATGTAGGGCTTTACGACATTTTTAAAGCATTATTTATCGACTTTTGGGCAGTGCTGCTGCTCTCTTTTGTGCTAATTCTTGTATTGTATTTTGTTTTTATTCCTTCTGAAAGAACAATTGAAAATCAAAAATTGAAATCCAAACAATTGCTATACAAATCCCTCATTTTTTTAATCGTCTTAGGATTTAGCATTGTTGGAATGCGAGGAGGCTTTCAGTTAAAGCCTTTAAATTTGGTTGATGCCGGAAAATTGGTTTCATCAAAAAAAGTCCCGCTCATTTTAAATACACCTTTCAGTTTGATTGTTACAAGAGGTCAAAACCATTTAGCTCAAAAGCACTATTTATCAGAAGAAACGGCACTTTTCTATTACAATCCAATCAAACATTACAAAAGTGAAACCTCCGAAATAAAGAAAATAAACATTGTAATTCTGATCCTTGAAAGCTTTTCCGCCAATCGGATTGGCTATTTTCTGGCGGATTCTACCGAAAAAAGTCTCACTCCATTTCTCGACAGTCTTTTAAAAAAATCCTTGACTTTTAAAGGAATCGCCAATGGGAAAAGAAGTATTGAAGGTATTCCTGCCATTTTATCGGGAATTCCAACGCTTATGCGTCAGCCTTATCTCACATCCGTTTATGCAAACAATCAATTGTCGGGGCTTCCTATTCTTTTGAAAAAGCACTCCTATACAACGGCCTTCTTTCATGGAGGAAAAAATGGAACGATGAATTTGGATTCGTATGCGGCTAAAGTGGGTTTTGATTTTTATTTTGGAATGACAGAATTTGCCAACGACAAAGACTATGACGGTAGTTGGGGAATCTGGGATCATTCGTTTTATCCTTTTTTCAAAAACAAACTTGACCACTTTGCCCAGCCATTCCTGGCAACATTTTTTAGTTTATCATCGCATCATCCTTATCATATTCCAAAAGAATACCAATCGAAATTTGAAGCAAACAACCCTTTGGATGAGAGTTTGGCTTATGCCGATTTTTCTCTTTCTCAATTTTTCGAACATGCCAAAAACGAAAAATGGTTTCAAAACACGCTTTTCATTCTTACGGCCGATCATTCGGCCGAACTGACGGGAACCGCCGATTCCAGCAATTTGATTCATTATGAAATTCCGATCGCCTTTTTTGCTGTTCACGACACTTCATTATCGAAAAAATCACATCGAGCAATCGTACAACAAAGTGATATTTTTCCGAGTATTCTTGATTATTTGAATCTTCAAGATACAATTATTGCGTTTGGGAATTCTGTCTTCGATACGATGGCTCCCGATTTTGCACTGTATTATTTGAACGAAAGCTATCATGGAGTCTATTCCCATGGAACTTATACTTTTGATGGCGAAAAATTCTTTTTCCCAACCGAAATGAAATTATCAAATACAGAAAGCGAAACCATCAAAAACCAAACAAAAGCACTCATTCAAAATTATGCTTATTTTTTGATTCACAACAAGTTAGTCCATCGCTCCAATGAAAAAGAAAATTAGAATAATCATCAACCCAATAAGTGGAACGGGAAAGCAAAAGAAGGCCGAAGAAGCGATTAGAAAGTTTTTGGACGCCAGCTTGTTTGAAAGCGAAATAGTACAGACCACTCAAAAGGGAGATATTACAAAGTTTTCGCGCCAAGCTGTGGAGGAAAATTTTGCTGCCGTGATTGTTGTTGGTGGCGATGGCTCGATAAATAAAGCCGTGCAGGCGCTCAGCGGCAGTAATACAGCTTTGGGAATTGTTCCAATTGGGTCGGGCAATGGATTGGCAAGGCATTTAAAACTTCCTCTTTCACTAAAGGAAGTTGTTGGGCGAATCAACCAATTTGATCTTCAAAAAATTGATACGGGCACAATAAACAATTACACTTTTGCAAGCATCGCCGGATTCGGTTTTGATGCGCACATTGCGCATATTTTCAGTACATCAAAAAAGCGAGGGCTGTGGAATTATATCAAAATTACGATTCGCGAATTTTTTAGATTTCAATGCGAACAATACAACTATATTTTGGATGGAAAACAGTTCGAAAAAAAGGCATTTATGATTGTATTTGCCAATTCAAATCAATTTGGAAACAATTTTATTCTTTCGCCGGGGGCTAAACTCAACGATGGTTTCCTAGATGTTTGCATTGTTCAAAAGCCGAAACTGCATCAAATTCCGTTGCTACTCCTTCAGATTCTATTCAAAAAAGCGCATCGATCGAAGTTGATTGAAATACAAAAGGCAAAAACCTTTCAATTGAAATTGGAAAACCCAAAATCCATGAACATCGACGGAGAGGCCATTGAGTTGGAGGGAACAATTCGAATTCACATAAATCCTTTATCTTTGTTGGTGATTTCATAATTCAATTTAGGATGCCAAAAAACAAAAAGAAAACAGGAATTGTTGGAAATATTATGTATTCGACCAACCCCAATTTCCATTTCGAATACCAGAAAGAAGAAGAAACGCCTGCTGCAAAAGAGCAAGATTTAAAAATCTGGCTGGATAAAAAACATCGAGGTGGAAAACAAGCCACTGTAATCAAGGGATTTGTTGGCAATGAGGAAGATTTGAAAGATTTAGCCAAAATTTTGAAAACGAAGTGTGGCGTTGGCGGCTCGGCAAAAGATGCTGAGATAATTATTCAAGGTGATTTGCGCGATAAGGTTTTGGAAATTCTGAAAAGCTTAGGTTACAAAGCAAAAAAAGCCGGAGCATAAAAAAAGCCTGAATATCAGGCTTCCTATTTAATATTCGTCTTCGTTAAAGAAGAAATCTTCTTTTGTTGGGTAGTCAGGCCACAAATCTTCTATTCGCTCATAGATTTCGCCTTCGTCTTCAATTTCCATCAAATTTTCAACTACTTCTTGCGGAGCACCCGAACGAATACAAAAATCAATTAATTCTTCCTTAGTTGCTGGCCAAGGTGCATCTTCTAACTTTGATGCTAATTCTAAGGTCCAATACATAATTTTTCGTTTTGCAATTTTTGCAAAAGTAATTTTTTTTTTCAAAAAAACAAGAATTCAATTTTTTCTTTACCCGAACAAGCTATACTACTGATATACAATCTTTATTATTCGATTTAATAGTTAAATGGCAGCAGATTTCCAGCGGCTTTTCGGAGTCACATCAAGCAAATTGTTCTTATTTTATCAATAAAAGGGAAATGCTTCTAATTATTGCTTAAAATCGGTGGCAAATTTCTTCAAATAATCAGGAATTTGCTTGTAAGTATTTGAAAATGTAGGAATAATATTTTCTTGTCCTTGTTCCTGAATAATACGCATCCCATTTTCGGAATTGAAAAAAAACTCCAGAAATGCCTTTGCCAATAATGGATTTGGCGCATTCTTTAATTGCGTGATTCCGTAAAGCATTGTACTTCCTTTTAGCTGAACAAAATCGCCGGGTTTACTTCCTGAAATTTCAACAACGGACTGCGCATACCAATTCTCCAGTTCAGGATTCGAAAGATTTATAGAATCGCCCAAAGAGATAAACTTTAACTGATGTTGTATTGCTACCGATTTGTAAATAAAAATATAATCGATCGCATTGGCTTCGAGCAAACCCAATAAATCAACCTCTTTGGGGCGTATAAAATTATTGTCTTTTTCGAGCAACTTTAAAATTTCCGAATTCTCTTCGATCATGGCCGTTAACTTTGTTGTCATCACCGACCGATAACCACAAGGATCGGCATTGGGATCAGCACGGCCATAGATTACCTTGGGATTACTTAATATTTTGTACCAATTCGTAGAATTAATTTCGTTGGATAAACGCGATTTGTCGGTGAAAGCAATAATCATTTCATTCGATGCAAAGGAAATATTCCATTCGGCAAAATTAGGAATCAAAAAGCGATCAATTACTTCTATATCAGCCGAAGCCATAATATCACACTCCTTTTTTAGATCTGTAATTTTTCTTGCACAAGCCACACTTCCTGCCGCTTCTAACAAAACTTTTGTTCCCGGATTTTCCTTTTCAAATTCTTTGGCTATCAGTTTAAAAGGGACAGATAAAGACCCTGCATGAAAGATAATCAAATCGCCTTGTGGAGCCGTTGACTGATTTGTCTTATCTGTATTCTTACACGAGAAAAACAGAAAGATTAACAAAAGTAGTGCAAATTGTCGAGTCATGTTTTTAATTTTTTCGTTATGCAAATTTATACATATCGATTGTAAACACAAGACAATAAGCACAAAACTTATCAATGGAGAAAAATAATATTACAGACTTGAAATTAGTAAATGTCGTTAATTTTCACGAAGAATCACCTCATCGTACTCTATCTCAAAAGCCATTTTATGTTTGGCTTCTTCTTGCGCTAAACCAATAAAAAGCGATTTCAGTGCTGCATTTTCAGTTTGGGATGCCAATTTTACATACAGACGATAGGCTGCTTTTTCGCGTTTCATAGCTAAAATCAGCGCATCTTGATAACTCATGTTGGCTGTAAAAGCTTGACGAATTACATAATCGGCAATTTTTAGGTCTAGAATCGCTTTTTCTTCTAATTGTAAACCGCCTTCCTTCTTAACAACAATTAATTTTTCTTTATGCCCAATTTCTTCCTTGGCATAAATAGTAAAAGTTTCGCGAATACTTTTGTCTTTGGCTATTTCGGCTAATTTAAAATAAAAATCTGCTGCATTTTGCTCATTTTCAATAGCAAAATCCAATATCTCATCGGTAGTTTGGAAATTCTTCATTCTTCTTTTATTTGAGCCATAAAGATAGCGGTTTTCAGTATTATAGATGCTTGTTTAGTTAAAAAACACGCTAACTTTGTCTAAAAACTCAGCATGTCAAAAATTCGCATAGCAATAAATGGATTTGGCCGAATTGGCCGAGCCACTTTTAGACACCTTATTCAGCATGAAAACATTGAAGTTGTGGCTATTAATGATCTAACAGACACTTTAACCTTAGCTCATCTTTTGAAATATGATTCCGTTCATGGATCGTTAAAAGCCAAAATTTCCTTTGACGACACTCATTTGATTATAAACGATTTTTCTACTTTGGTTCTGAAAGAGAATGACCCGGAAAAACTACCATGGAAAGATTTAAATATTGACGTAGTCATAGAATCGACCGGATTATTTGCATCCAAAACCGGAGCTGAAAAACATTTATTGGCCGGAGCAAAAAAAGTAATTTTGTCGGCGCCCGCAAAAGGCAAAGGATGCGAAGAAATTCCATTTGTTGTTTTAGGCGTGAACAACGAAGTGATTGAAATGGCCGGAAATATCATTTCCAATGCAAGTTGTACCACCAACAATGTGGCCCCATTAATTAAAATTCTGGACGAAAAATGGGGAATTGAAAAAGGTTTTATAACCACGGTACACAGTTATACCAAAGACCAAAATATACTGGACGGGCCGCACGCCGATTTGCGCAGAGGCCGTGCTGCAGCAGAAAACATTGTCCCGACAACAACCGGAGCGGCTAAGGCAGTCACGCGAATTTTTCCTCATTTAATAAATAATATTGGCGGAGCAGGAATTCGCGTCCCGGTTCCAAACGGTTCTTTGACAGATTTTACCTGCACACTCCTAAATCCGGCAAGTGTAGAGGAAATAAATGCTGCTTTTAAAAACGCATCGGAACAGGAACTCAAAGGAATTCTGGAATATACCGAAGACCCGATTGTTTCGCGTGATGTGATTGGAAACACCCATTCTGCCGTTTTTGATTCTTTGTTGACGGCCGTTTTAGGCGATAAAAACAAATTGGTTAAAGTAATAGCTTGGTACGACAATGAGATTGGTTATTCTTCGCGATTGGTGGAATTAGTTGAACTATTTGCTAAAAAAAATTGATTCTCCTTTTGTGAAAATTCCTATTTCATTCGGAGAAACAGTTTTTCCTTTTCACTCATCCCCTAGCTAGAATAAAAAACCCGCACCAAAAAATGGCGCGGGTTTTTCGTTTATTTAGAAAAGCGGATTAGCGATGTCCCAACATTTTTCTTGGATCCACGATTTTGGTAAATTCCTCATCGGTCAAATAGCCCAATTCCAAAGTGGCTTCACGGAGTGTTGTTCCTTCATGGTGTGCTTTTTTTGCAATTTTTGCGGCAGCTTCGTAGCCAATGTGTGTATTCAAAGCCGTCACAAGCATAAGTGAGTTACTCAGGTTTTTCTCAATAAATGGCAAATTGGCTTCAATTCCAATGGCTGCATTGTCGTTGAACGAAACGCAAGCATCTCCCAACAAGCGCGCAGATTGCAATAAATTGGCAATGATAACCGGCTTGAAAACGTTCAGTTGAAAATGTCCTTGCATGGCTCCAATGGTTATTGCAGCATCGTTTCCAATAACTTGAGCGCAAACCATTGTCAACGCTTCGTTTTGAGTAGGATTCACTTTTCCGGGCATAATGGAAGAACCAGGTTCATTTTCGGGAAGATGAATTTCCGAAATGGCGCAACGGGGGCCGGAAGCCAACAAACGAAGATTGTTTCCAATGTGCATCAAACTCACAGCCAACGTTTTGAGCGCGCCGGAAGTTTCAACCATTGCATCGTGAGCCGAAAGTGCTTCGTATTTATTTTCGGCCGTAACAAATGGATATCCGGTTAGATCGGCAATTGCTTCGGCTACTTTTACATCGTAGCCTTTTGGTGTATTCAATCCGGTTCCTACAGCTGTTCCACCCAAAGCCAATTCGGCTATATGCGGCAAAGTGTTTTTTAAAGCCCGCAATCCATGATCCAACTGAGATACATATCCGCTGAACTCATCACCCAAAGTCAATGGAGTTGCGTCCATCAAATGTGTACGGCCTGTTTTTACAATATCTTTAAACTCGTTGGCTTTGGCAGCTAAAGTATTGCGCAATAATTCTACTCCCGGAATGGTAATATCAGCAATCACCTTGTAAGCGGCAATATGCATGGCCGTTGGAAAGGTGTCGTTCGAAGATTGCGATTTGTTTACATCGTCGTTGGGATGAATCATTGGTTTTCCTTCGCCCAATTTATTTCCGGCCAACACATGTGCGCGATTTGAAATGACTTCGTTTACATTCATATTGGACTGCGTTCCGGAACCAGTTTGCCAAATAACCAAAGGAAACTGATCGGCTAGTTTTCCTTCAATAATTTCGTCGGATGCTTGTGCAATCAGGTTTTTCTTTTCCTCTGAAAGCACACCTAAAGCGTGATTTGCTATGGCGGCTGCTTTTTTCAAATAGCCAAACGCTTGAATAATTTCTTTTGGCATAGAAGCTTCTTCGCCAATTTTGAAATTCAATTTTGAACGTTGTGTTTGTGCACCCCAATATTTATCGGCAGGAACTTCAACGTTTCCCATGGTGTCTTTTTCTATTCTATATTCCATTTGTTTGATATATTTATATGTATTAATTGGTCTATTTTTAATTGAGCTTAAAAAAGCTTTTCGATGTTCTCTATTGGATCGCCAATCACAGCTGAATGATCTTTAACAACAATAGGCCGTTGGATAAGATTAGGATTTTCGATCATGATTTTTATCCATTCTTCGTGGCTAAATGATTTTCCTTTCAATTGGGATTTAAAATAATCTTCTTGTTTTCGAATTATTTCCTCAGGCTTTTTCTTCAATTTAATCAAAATAGTAGTCAAACTTTCAACCGTAAAGGGATTTTTGGTCAGATACTCTTTGATCTCGAAGCTTTTTGTATAGGTTTCCAATGCTTGCAAACCAGCACGCGATTTCTTACACCTAGGATTGTGATAAATGGTCATCATACAAATGATTCGCTTAGCATTTAATTGGATTCAAATTTAGAAAATTATCGGCTCTGCCGGAAATAAATTTGATAAAATAGAGCAGATATAAAATAGAAATACATCAGCTTTTTTAAATTTCTCTATGTTTGCAAAAAATTGAACATGAGCTTGCTTGACTTTTTTATCTTAATCACTTCGGGAGTAGCAGTAGGATTTATCAATACATTGGCGGGTGGCGGATCCACCATTTCTTTGTCGGTATTGATGTTGTTGGGTTTGTCGCCCACCATGGCCAACGGCACAAATCGCATTGGTATTGCTTTGCAGAATATTGTGAGCGTTGGCAGTTTTAAACAGCAAGGCGTTTTAGAATCCCGAAAAGGGCTTTTGCTGTCGATTCCGGCAACGCTTGGATCGATAATAGGCGCGTATATTGCCGTGGACATTAACGAAGCAATTTTCGAAAAAGCGATGGCTGTTATCTTGATGGTAATGCTTGGTTTTACGCTTTTCAATCCTCAAAAATTGATAAAAGAGCAGACCGAATTGGTAAATAAAACATTAAATTGGAAACAATACGTTCTATTCTTTTTTATTGGCATTTATAGCGGTTTTATCCACATTGGAGTGGGCTATTTTTTGCTTGCGGCTTTGATATTGGGAGCGGGTTATGAATTGGTAAAAGCGAATGCCGTAAAAGTTCTCATTGTTTTGTTTACAACACCTCTTTCCTTGGCGGTATTTATTTGGAACGATATGATCGATTACAAAATGGGGTTTTCGCTCGCTTTGGGAACTTCCATTGGGGCTATCGTTGCGAGCAGAATGGCTGTAAAACGCGGTGCCGGATTTGTTCGTTGGGTCATTGTGGTCGTTATTCTTTTAACCGCAATACATTTGTTTGGCATTGTCGATTTTGGGCAATTCTTCAAACATAAATAATTCGAATCGATTTAATTTCCCTAAATCTGATTTATTTTTATTTTGATTCATTATAAATTAACATGAATATATTAGATATATTTCATGTTTTGCTATTTTCGCTTATAATCATTACACATTTAGACCTATAACTTTATATACTACTGGCGGACATCGCCTTGCTATAAGACTTTTCTTCTAAAATGTTTAATAAATCAAACTTGAATTTATACCAAATATTATTCTTATGAAACACATCTTATCCATGATGCTACTCTTCTTTGTATTTACAATCCTGTCGCTACCTGCTGTCGCTCAGCCAAAATTGAAGCTTGGGAAGGTGAGTATAGAAGAACTTGAAATGAAAGTATATTCCTTGGACAGCACTGCTCAAGCAGTTATTCTTGGAGAAGATTATAACTTGAATATCAAATATTCACAAAGTACCGGCTTTCAATTGGCGATAGAAGTTCAGAAGCGTATCAAAATATTAAGCGAAGATGCCATAGATAATTGGGGTAACATAAGTTTTAGCCTCTATGCGAAAAACGGAAACAGTGAAAAACTGATTATTTTTAAAGGCTCTACTTCTAATCTCGTTGATGGAAAAATAGTTGTAGAGAAATTAGGCTTAAAAGATGTTTTTGAAGAAAACGCTTCTGAAACAACAACTTCAAAAAAGTTTACATTCAAAAACGTGCAAGTTGGAAGTGTGATTGAATACAATTATACAATTGTTTCTGATTATTTTTCCCGCATTCCAGATTTGTATGCTCAATATTCTATTCCTGTTGTCTGGAGCGAGATTACGTTTGAATACCCTAAATATTTTAAGTATAAATATTTTATTACAGGAGCGGAACCTATTTATAAAAAAGAGTCTGAAAACAATGTGGAAGTTATTGGTAATCTTACATTCGATAAAATTCGTGATTATTGGGTTTTTAAAGATATGCCTTCTATGAAACAACTCACTTATATGCGGCCTGTTGAAAACTATAGAGAGAAAATTAAATACGAGCTCTATAGTATTGACATACCGGGAAGTCTTTATAAAAATTATTCTTCAAGTTGGGAGGAGATAAATAAAGACCTGATTGTAAGTAATGACTTTGGAACATTATTAGACCGATTAGGACCCACCGAATCTATTGCAGCTGGACTTGGCGTAAGAGATTCAAGCGATTTGGTAAAAGTGCTTACGGCCGTTCATTATATTCAAAAAAATTATTTGTGGAACGACATTATGGGAATCTATCCATCTGATAAATGGAGAAAAAACATCAAAGAACAAAAAGGAAGCGCTCCCGATTTAAATTTTACACTCATTACTTTATTGAAAAACTTAGGACTCGAAGCTTATCCGGTTCTTCTTAGCACCCGATCAAATGGAACAGTTTTTAGAAGTTTTCCATCAACTGATGCTTTTAATTATATTATTACGGCTGTTAAATTAAAAGGAAAATTCGTTTTAATAGATCCTTCTTCCGAATTTACAGGCTTGGATATTTTACCCGAATATTGCTTAAATGGAGAAGGCCTTCTTATAAAGCAATCCGGTCCACAATGGATTTCAGTCGAATCCGGAAACCCATATAACATCTCTGAAGGCGTCATCTTTACATTATCCAAAGATTTAAAGGTTACAACAAATTACCAAGCAAAATATTCTGATTATGCCGCTTATTTTCTTCGCGATAATATTGATAAAAAAGGAGGCCAAGAAAAATTTATAAAAGAAACTATTGAGAACAACAAAGACCTGAATATCACAAATTATAGTTTTGAAAATCTGGATGATTTATCCAAACCGGTAATAAAAAAATACACGGCCAATCCTGAAGATTATTTAGAAGAAATGGGAGATCTAATTCTTTTCAAACCCATCTTCTTTCCTAATTTTACAGAAAACCCATTTAAAAAAGACAAACGTGCTTTCCCGGTTGATTTTACATATCCAAGAAGCTATTCACATACGGTTGTCATCGAATTACCGGAAGGCTATGCTTTTGATGAAACACCAAAAAACTCAAGGGTTGCCAATCCGGACCGCTCCTTATCATTTTCTGTTAACTATGCGCTAGAAGGAAACAAATTAACCATGTTAATGGAAATAAATATAAAAAGCGCCTTCTTCACGACCGATCGTTATCCTGAAATAAAATCTTTCTTCGACAATGTAGTTGCCAAAGAAAACGAAAAGATAGTCATCCACCAGATCTAAGCCATGAATAGAATTCTTATTTTATTATTTACGGGGCTCTCTTTCCTGTCCTATGCTCAAAAAGAGATGAATGAAGCCTGGCTTATCATTCCCGAAGGATTGAAGAAAGACGCAAATGCGATTGTTCGTAATTACGAAACGGAATATTTTCTTAAATCGTCAAATAATTTAGAGGTGAAAATTTCTTACGCCATAACGATACTCGATAATGAAGGCAAGAGTCATGCAACCCAAGTTTTGAATTACGACGTTTTTTCGAAAATTACATCCGGCGAAATAATCATTTATGATAAAGAGGGAAAACTCATAAATAAAATAGGGTTGAAAGATATGAAGGACTATGGAACTTCGGGTTTGGCAAACTTTTTTGATGATTCCAGATTAAAAATTTACGAACCAGAGGTAAAAGAAACACCCTATACCATCGTTTTTAATTATTCCGAAAAATTTAGCGATTTTTTTCAATTGCCTGGCTGGTATCCTCAAAGCAGCTCCGATATTGCTGTAGAACAGGCTTCCTTAACCATTCATAATCCGCTAAATATTCAATATAAAATAAAACAGAACAATCTGAATAAAGATAACTATTCACATCTTGATACGCTTCTTTATCGGCGGTGGAAAATGAGCGATATAAAAGCTTTTAAACCCGAATCCTTTGTTAAAAGTTCACAATTGCCTTCTGTTTCGTTTTCTATGAAACAATTCCAGGTTCAGGGATTTGCAGGGAATACAGATTCTTGGCAGAGTTTTGGCAAATGGAGTGCCGATTTGATAGCGGGGCGTGATATATTGCCGGAAGAAACAACGAAAAAAATATTGGACATGGTAAATGACATTGTCGATCCTTTAGAGAAAGCAAAGATAATTTATGCATGGATGCAAGAAAACACACGATATATCAGCATTCAGTATGGTATTGGAGGTTGGCAACCATTTCCTGCCTCAGAAGTTGATGAATTAAAATATGGTGATTGTAAAGGGCTTGCTAATTATACAAAATCACTCCTTGCTGTTGCTGGAATTGATTCTTATTACACCTTAATTTATGCCGGAGCAGGTAAGAAAAACATCGACCCAGACTTCCCTTCCAATCAATTCAATCATATTATTCTTTGCATTCCTTTTAAAAACGATACCACATGGGCAGAGTGCACAGCCGACAATTTTGCCTTGGGATATTTGGGCGATTTTACTGACGATCGTTATGCGTTGGTTATAAATGGTGATCAAAGTAAGCTTGTAAAGACAATCAGATATCCCAAAGAAGAGAATCTTCAAATTCGAAATGGAATGATGACAGTGAATAAAGACGGATCGGCAACGGCGAATATTAAAACATCGTATTCAGGGATACAATTCGAATACCGCAGTGATCAAATTAAGAAAAATGATACAGAACAAAAGGATTATTTGTATAATGCCATTGATATTCCGGCGTTCACACTCAAAAAGGTGGGTTACGATTATATAAAAGAAGCGAAACCCATACTTAAGGAGGATATAGACCTAGACATCCCAAAAAGTGCCAGCATTACTGGAAACCGAATGTTTATTCCTTTAAATCTAATGAACAAATACGATTATAAACCCGAGAAAGATACCGCCCGTATTAACACCATATTTGTTAATATGGCTTATATTGATATTGACTCGCTTGTTTATAAAATCCCTGCAGGCTATGAAATAGAGCGTTTGCCCGAAGCAAGTGCTTTCGAGAGTGTTTATGGTAAATTCAGCTTTTCGGCAAGTGTAAAAGGGAATCAAATCCTTTATGTGCGAAAACTCGAGCAAAATTCGGGAGAGTTTCCTGCCAATAGTTGGAGCGATTTTAGAAAATACAGACTGAATATTGTAAAAGCCGATAAAGCCACCGCTATTTTAAAGAAGGTCGCAATTTAAAGTGCAAAATGCTTAAACGATTCGTACACAAAAAAAGCAGGCCAAACCAGGGCTTTGAAAAAGCCGAGAACACCCATCCAAAAACCGATGGCATGTGAAATAAAATAAACGGCGGCGCCAATAAAACCTACACCGTAGAATGCTCCAGCAGGAGCACTTCCTTGCATTTCTTTTTTCATAATGTTGATATTTGATTTTATGATACTCAAAAGTACAAATTATTTATTGGGTACACATGGAATTGACTTTTGTCATTCCGATCCGTTGATTGACGGAGAGCTATCGCTTTGCAAAAAAAGGAGAATGCTAGTTCAACTTAATGGTGCGCTTGTCCGGCTTACCTCTTGCAAGCCGGCATTGGTGGAAGAATAAGCCGAGCGGGGGTTTAAGAAGTTGGCGATTTCGGAGCACTTCACTGTCAACCAAGCA
>DMBV01000110.1 GCA_003445975.1 Bacteroidales bacterium | reverse complement strand
TACGAACTGATTGACAGCGGCAACTTCGAGAAATTGGAACGATTTGGTTCCTATATTCTGATTCGTCCCGAATCGCAAGCCATCTGGAACAGAAGAAGGAGTGAAGACGAGTGGCTAAAAATGGCTCATGCACAATTTGCACGCTCTACACAAAAAACGTCTTACCGCTCTGGCGACAGTGGCAACGGTAGCTGGGAACTGCTGAAAGCAATGCCCGAAAATTGGACAATTGATATTCCATTGCCAAAAGGAAATTTCAAACTAAAACTGGCTTTGACTTCATTTGGTCACGTAGGTGTTTTTCCCGAACAAATCGAAAATTGGAATTTTATCTACCATACCATCAAAGCGAGCAAAACGCCCAATCCGAAAGTTCTCAATGCTTTTGCCTATACAGGTGCCGCAAGTATTGTAGCCAGAGCAGCCGGCGCACAAGTGACGCATGTGGATGCCGTGAAACAAATGATTGGATGGGGAAAAGAAAACATGAGTTTGAGTAAGCTGGACGATATTCGGTGGATTGTGGACGATGCGTTGAAATTCTTTCGCCGCGAAGTAAAAAGAGGAGTTTCTTACGACGGAATTATTCTCGATCCTCCAGCCTACGGACGTGGTCCCGGCGGCGAACGCTGGATACTCGACGAAGGAATCAATCCGCTTCTTGAACTCTGTGCTGCACTTCTAAAGCCAATGGATTCTTTTTTAGTCCTCAATCTCTATTCGCTTGGCTATTCACCCATAATTGCCAACAATTTGGTGGAATCGCATTTTAAGTTTAAAGAAAAATGGTTCGGCGAGTCTTTTATTCAATCCAAATCGGGCTTGCACTTGCCTTTGGGAACCTATGTTCGTATTACTAATTAAACAGCCTTTGCAGTGAAATATCTCACAAGTCAAGCACTTCCTTTGATTGAAATCATTATGCTGATGTATAAAGGGATTTCGCGGCAAAATGCAAAAAGGATTTTGGTTCAAAACACGATTTCCATCGATGGACGAATTTGTAAACCCAAAGCCAATGAATTGATTGCTGTTGGGCAAACAATAGAATTGAGCAAAGCGACCGATCTTCCAAAAGACAAAAAACCAACCAAACTCAAAGATCATCCATCCATTCTTTTCGAAGATGACGCCCTATTAATTGCCCTGAAACCTGCCGGAATCATCAGTAGCAAAGATAGGAATCAACCACTTATTTCGTCTTTTCACAAAACGCTGGAAAATTATTTGATGGATCGCAATCAAAAAACAATTCGTTTGTGGTCGGTACATCGCTTGGACAAAGAAGTGGAAGGCTTGATTGTTTTTGCAAAAAGCGAACAAATCCAAAATCAAATAAAAGAAAACTGGGCAAGTTTTACGAAAAAATATTGGGCTTTGACCGAAAAAAAACCAAAAGAAAATTCCGGGATAATTGAAAATTGGCTGAAAGATTCGGTCAAACAAAAAGTAGTGGCCTTTGAGCAGGAAGTTGAAAACAGTCGCTTGGCCAAAACGGAATATCATTTTGTAAAGACCATAAAGAAATACCATCTTTTGGAGATCACTTTGCATACGGGTCGGAAAAATCAAATTCGCGTTCATCTTGAAGGGATTGGTTGCCCAATCGTTGGTGACTATAAATACGGCGCGGCGAGCAAATACAATCGTCAAATTCGCTTGGCTGCTTATCACATGCAATTGCAGCATCCTCAAAATGGGAAAATCCTTATATTTGAATACAAACCAAATGAAAGTTTTTTTAATCCGATGCAAGCAGACGAAAAATACAAATAAACAGATGCGATGAACATCCAGGAAGATATAATCAGCAGCAAACAAAATCCAAAAATCAAACACGTATTGGAGCTGCAAAAGCCATCGGTACGAAATGCTTTTCAACAATTTGTGGTGGAAGGAGAGAAGGAAATAGAAAAAATGCTTTCTAGTAATTTTGAAGCCGAGGCCGTTTTTTATTGCCAGGAAATTGTTTCAGAAGAATTGCTGAACAAGTTTCGGATTCAAACACCAAAAGCAAAATGGTTTCCAATCACAAAAATGGTATTTGAAAAATTGGCCTACCGCGAGAACTCAACAGGAATAGTGGTGGTTGGTAGAAAAAATGCTCACAAACTTCAGAATTTAAGACCCCGAGAGAACGCCCTTGTTTTGGTTTTGGAAGCCATCGAAAAGCCCGGAAACTTAGGTGCCATATATCGCACAGCCGATGCAGCCGGTATCGATGCCATTGTTTTGGCCAATCCGTTGGGCGATTTGTACAACCCAAATGCCATTCGAAGTTCGTTGGGTTGTGTTTTTACCATTCCAACAGCCATTGCATCGAGTACGGAAACTGTTTTGTGGTTAAAAGTACAGAATTTTCAAATTCTTTCAACTTATTTGGAGGCTTCAATTCCTTATCATTTAGCCGATTTTAATAAACCTACAGCCATTGTGATGGGCACAGAAGCTACCGGAATTAGCCAAGAATGGATTGAAGCCTCTGACCAGAATATTATTATTCCAATGCTAGGTTTTGCCGATTCCTTAAATGTTTCGACAGCCGCTGCCATTGTTTTGTTCGAAGCCTTGAGGCAACGAATGAAGTAAAAAATAAAATGCTAAATAAAAACAAGAAAACGAACAACAAACATAAATTATAAACGGATGAAATATCTGATTGTTGGCTTGGGAAATATCGGTGCGGAATACGAACATACTCGTCACAATATTGGTTTCGATATAGTGGATTCTCTTGCCTCCGAAAAAGAGGTGCGCTTTACGGTAGAACGTTTGGCTGCTGTGGCGCGGATCAAATACAAAGGAAAAATATTTGTGCTGATAAAACCCGGAACCTACATGAATTTGAGCGGCAAAGCGGTGAAATATTGGATAGAAGCAGAAAAAATACCCATCGAAAATGTTTTGGTTGTTGCGGATGACATTGCTTTGGAACCGGGCACTTTACGAATGAGAGCCAGAGGAAGTGCCGGAGGACACAATGGATTGGAAAGTATTATTGACAGTTTAGCAACTCCCGATTTTGCACGATTGCGCTTTGGCATTGGAAATGATTATCCACGCGGACGCCAAGCCGATTTTGTATTGAGCCCATGGAAGGCAAGTGAGCAGCAAATGTTGACAGATCGTATAGCGCAAGCCGTGGAAATGGTAAAAAGTTTTGGTACGCTCGGTTTGGCCGCCACGATGAATCTTTACAACAATAAATAGAACGGAATCATTTCAAGTTAAACCGCTCGATTTCTATATAAATAGGGCCGTCGGGTGTCAAAATACTTTCGTACAAAACAAGCGTATCGACCGCCGATTCTTGAACAAAGCCTTTCTCCGTTCGTTCCAAAACACGTTTAAAATGATCTTTGTGTATGATTTGGTATATTCGTCCTAATGTAAAATGAGGAACAAAATTCTGTCGATCGGACAAAAAACCAATCTTCTCAAATGCAAGAACCAGCGATTTTTGTAGGTTTAAAAGGAAATGGTTTTCGCGCACACCAACCCAAATAACCCGTGCATGGTAGTCGCTTCCAAAAATACCAATTCGTTCCAGAATAAGTGAAAAGGAAGATGCGTTTTCTGTGGTGCTTTTTATCGCTTCTATAATTCCCGGAATCCGTACCGAAGCCGTTTTGCCAATAAAGAATAAAGTGAGATGCATATTTTCCTGCTTCACCCAATTCACCTTTTCTTCCTTTAGATTGGATTCCAGAAAAGCCTTCTGTTTGTTTAGTAGTAGTCCCGCTTTTAACGGAATGGCAAGAAAAAGTCGTTTGCTCATTTTAAAAATAGGTTTTTGCCTGCAAGCTTATCGACCTCAAAAATAGCGAAACTTGCTACAAAAAGTAAAATAAAAAAGGTCAGCAGGAGAACTAGCTCCCACCGACCTTCAAAATCTTAAAAATGAGGTTTATTTAATTTTATTTACAAATGTCACGTTCATGGCCGACATCGGAGAAACCGTCGTTTTGATTACCAAATCGTTGAAATCTCTATCGCCCGACCGCGTGTGCCTATCTTCAAATGCACTTATCAGCGTGCCACAACCTTCGCTATAAAGCATGAGCGATTGTTGCGAATTTTCGCGATTTAATTTTGAATTTGTAAAAAAAGTATATAAGCCTTCGGTTGTTTCGTAGCCGTTCCATCCATCCGAAACGAGGAAATATCCAATCACTGTTCCTGCTTCAAAAGTTCCCAAATTTACCTGGTCGCCTTCTTTTAGTGTTCCGCCCGAATCTTCTGCTGATGAATTTGCAAAAATAAGTTTCATGCTGGAACGAATGTCGTCAATTTTTTTGGGAGGATTATTTACGTTGTAAGTAAAATAACCCAGCGAATTTCTGTATTCGGAGCTTTCCATTACAAAAGTCAACGTTACATTTGCTCTTTCGGTTAGGATAAGCTCGCTGTTTTTGTTTTCAAAAAAGTTAGGCAAGTTTTTCATTGCATCTTTCTTTTCCGACAATACAGCTTTAAAATTGGGAATCAAATTTTCGCAAAGCACTTCTGTATTCGGTGTGGGGTTTGGGCGTCCGTTGTTGTCGTATCCATCTACCGATGGATAAACGCTGTTGTCCACTTTTTTCAATATTTTTAATCCGCCACCACCTTTGGCAACAAAAACCCAATCGTCATCCGTTTGAACCATGTTTGCCGAAGCACCAACTTCATCTAAATCCCAATGTTGAGCTTGAACAATTTCGCCTGGAGCATTTGGAATACAACCAATAAACAAACCATCGTCGCTATTGGCCATATAAACAGTTCCGCCATCAGTGGCTATACCGTGTGTATTGCCGGTAGTCAACATATTGGCCGGAGAAGAGAAAATAACTTGTCCAGTTTCAATGTTTACGGCTTTCATTCCGCCACTATTCATGGCTATATATGCAATATTATCGCCTTCGCTAATTGTTATGGTTGCCTTTCCTAAATAGGGCTCATCTACATTTTGATGAACGATAGAACCTAAGGGAATACTTCGTACCAATGTCCGGTCTGTTCCAATGCGGTAAACATTCAATTTCCCGTTGTCGCCACCAATCAAAGTGAGTTGGTAATTTCCTGCCAGCTTTCCATTGAGTGCAACTGCTTTTGCATCGGAATATTCTTGGTGCGAAACAAAAGTGAGCGAATTCCGATTGAGTTGAAATGTTCCACCAACGCTGTTTCCTGCGGTCATATAAATATAATCGCTCGAAAGCGCAATGCTGTTTGCCGATGCAGAAATTGATCCGACAGGTAGTATTTTGGACAAACTAATATCCACCACTCCGCCATTCAAATATCCATCATTGGCAATCACTTGTCGCAAAATGGCGCCTTTTTTAAAACTGGAACCTGCTAACCAAATTCTTCTTTCGGCTTCGGTACCCAAATCGTCGATAGCGAGTGAGTTGATATCAACTCCGTCGAATTCCATATAACTACGAATAACGGGGAGACCGGGATCTGAGATGTCGATAATTTCGATTCCGCCGGCATGTACATCGCCTTGGCGTTGATAGGTAACATAAGCTCTATCGCCCAATATACGAACATCTGTTGCGCTCAATGGTTCGCCATTGAACAATGGTGCAGCAATTTCGGCCACAAAATACCAAGTGTAATTACCGCAATCATCGGGAATTAAAACTTTTGTATTTCCTNNCAAAAAGAAAAAGGGCTGCGAAAACAATGAAACTTTGTGCGTTTAATTTATATGTCATGTTTTGAAAGTTTTATCGTTTTAAGCAGCTAAAGTAGTTTTGAAAAGCAAATAATACAAGATTCATTTCGTAGATGTGGCATCCAAATACGTAAATGTAAGGTTTTGAATTGTTTTTCTGAATGAAGTAGCATTGCTTTCAAATTAGTAGCTGTAATTGATTGAGCTTAGTGTGTTTACAATTATCGGGCCGAAAATTGTTTTTGAGATCGTTTTTCTATTTTTCTTTGCGATAAACTTCCAATTGAGCATCCGGAAATCCGGAAGATGCTTTCAGTAGTTTCGGATTTGTATCTTTTAAATATACATCAAAAAACTCGAGGATAAAGAGGTTCAGAAAGTTCAATGTTTCGCGTCCATCAATGCTCCCAATCATATCCAATTTATTTGCGGGTGGGATGTCGGGAAGCAACGCGGCATCGCTAAAAACAAAATGACGAGCTTTGGGGATGTCGAGGAAATAAAAATCGTTGAAATGGTGTCCAAAAATGACCGAATTCCCCAGATTCCACATATCATTGTAGCCGCTTTGGATAAGCATAAATGGTTTTTGAAGTGGTTGGTCAATCAAATCGCCAAACTGAAAACCATCGAGATTTATTCCTGCTTTTATTCGCGAATCGCGCAAACATTGTTGTCCGGCCACCGCTCCGCCAAAAGATTGTCCAAAGGTGCCAATTTGATTGAGATTCATTTTGCTTATCAGCGCATCTGAATTTTCGTTTTGCTTTTCCAGAAAAAAATAATCCAAAACAAAGCGGGTGTCTTCCATCCACAGATCTGTCATTCTGTCGAAGCGTTTGAGTTTGCGTAGATAGTTGCGCGTAATTTTTTCGGTTATTTCGGGTGTTGAAGGTTTCCGAAATTGAAGTTTGTAGGCTAGCCACAACTGACCATAGGTGAGTTGAGATTTTTTCTTTTTCAAAAAAGCCGTTTCATTATCCGTAAATTGAATAAATGGTTGTTCGTAAGGATGTGAAATGCTGCAAACAATATAGCCGTTGCTTGCCAGGTTTTCCATAAACGCCGAATACAAAGGAGCCATTCCAAAATAAAATCCGGGCGAAAATATCAAAACCGGAAATTCGTTCTGTTTGCCCGAAATTTCGGCATTTAGGTAGGAAAATGTTGGCGTTTGTTTGATAGAATCGAGCAGGCTTTTGCGAATTCCTTTGGATTGAAAAATAGAGTGTATCAACTCAGACGAAAACCCATCAAGATATTGTACAGTTGCTTGATTTACGGGCTTTTCGGCCGGAAACCAAATATCAATATGGACTCTTCTATACGTGCGATTGTGGAGGTATTTTTCTTTTCGGTTTGTATCTGTGAGGCTGATGCTTTTTGTTCCAACAGCGAACGGACCTGTTGGAATTGGAAGCAAACTTTGCTCAAAAAAAGATTGTGCTTTTCCAGTAAATGAAAAGAAGAGAATGAAGAGAAATGGAATAAAAAATTGTTTTTGAAAGCGATTCATCGTCATAAAAAGGCCTTGTTGTTTATCAACGCAGATTTTTCAATTTAATTTTAAAACATTGATTTTATCTTAGATGTTTGAATTCCGAATTAGCATTCCATTCGGGGAAAGTGCTTTCCATGCTTAGTTTATATCCAATCTCGAAAAACAATTTCGCATCCTCGGTAACGCCGCTCAAATCCCACCATGTTTCGTATTCGTCGGTTACTTTGTGGTAATTGTTTGCCAACCAATCGGCTTCTTTCTTCAATGCCCATTCTTTTCCATGTTCGCGGCTATCGCAATTTCCTCGAGCAAAAAGTGCCGGAACGCCCGCTTTGGCAAAAGCAAAATGATCGGCACGGAAATACATGCCGGTATGCGGATTTGGATCGGGCAAAACATAACGATCGTATTTTGGGGCAATTTCCGAAACATAATTGTCTAACTCGGATTGCCCAAAACCGGTTATCATCACATCTTTCATTCTTCCATAAGGGAGCATCATGTCGTTGTTGATGTTGGCAACCGTTTTCTTTAAATCGAAAAGCGGATTTTGCACATAGTGCGTTGCGCCAATCAAACCGGATTCTTCGCCTGTTGGTGCAAAAAACAAAATAGAACGTTCAGGCTTTTGTTCCAATGCAACAAAGGCTTCAGCAATTTCGAGCATCCAAGCCAAGGAAGTTCCATTGTCCACTGCACCATTGTATATACTATCTCCATCCACTTTTCGTCCGATACCAAAATGATCCCAATGTGCCGAATAAATAATGACTTCGTCGGCACGTGAACTTCCTTTCAAAAGTCCTAACACATTGTTTGATTTATCAATTCGCCACGAATTTTTCATTTTCATGCTTGCAGAGAGATTTAAAGGAATAGCTTTGAAACCCGGATTGGCAGCGTCTTTCCAGATTTCGCTATTTAAACCTGCTTCGGCAAAAAGTTTTTTTGCAGCATCTTGCGAAAGCCAAGCTTGTATAGCGCAGCGATCGGAATATCCATTCTTGTCGGCTAAAAACAGACGTGGTGCTTCGTTTCCATTCGAAACTACTCCCCAACCATAACCAGCGCCTTTGTCTTCATGGATAATGAAACAAGCCGCGGCTCCTTGTCGTGCTGCTTCTTCGTATTTGTACGTCCAACGGCCATAATAGGTCATGGCATTTCCTTTGAAAAATTCGGGATTTCCATTTACCAAGCCCGGATCGTTCACCAAAACTACAACGGTTTTTCCTTTTACATCTACGTTTTCATAATCGTTCCAATTGTATTCGGGAGCCACAATTCCATATCCAACAAAAACGATTTCTGATTTATTGAGTTCTAATTCTGCCTCGGCACGCATCGAAAAAGCAGCAAAATCTGTCAGCAAATCGAACTCAATCGATTTATCTTTTCCTGAAATTTGAAGTTTTTCGTCAGGAGTATTGGTGATTTCCATTAAGCTCACTTCCTGAAAATAACTGCCGTTGGCGGCTGGCTCCAATCCGATTCGTTTAAATTCAGCCTCTAAATAATTGATGGTAATTTTTTCACCTTCGGTACAGGGTTTGCGTCCCATAAACGCATCGGAACCCAGTATTTTCGATTGGCGCTCAACGTCTTCAATTGTGATGGTGCTCAAAGCCTGATTCAAATCAGCAATTGGTGATTTGCAGGCAGAAAAGAGAAAGATGAAAAAGAGAAAAGTCAGAAACTGTTTCATAGTTTGGTGTTTAGGTTTTCGGATTAGGTCTTCACAAAGGTAAAAGAAATATAGAATATGCGAGGCTGAATTTTTCTGTTTTCGGAAATAGCCGGTTCAACCAAACATTCCTAAATACATACCACCAAAATAAGGAATAAGCCAAACGAGCCAAACGAAAAGGCTATAATGATGGAATTTTTTTCGAAGTAATAAATTGTTTTTTCGAATTACGGAAGTAGCCCAAATAGCGTGAGCAAGCATAAGCCAAAGGGCTAATTGTCCGGTTAAAGTATGGATATCCAATAGATTAAAATCGCCTTTGGCAATAAAATGCATGGCCACTGTTCCCGAAATATCAAACCCAAAACCCAGCCAAAAGGCGAGGACATGCCAAGGTTTTAAAAAACGACTCCATCGTTCGGTCCAAACGCCAAGACTATAAAATACTAAGGCAAGCGAAATAAGCGCGGTGGAAAGAGCTACCATTTTTTTCTTTTCGATAAAGGTAAAATAATTCCTTCAGATTTTACTCTTTCTCGGAGACAAACAAATTGAAAAAATGACTTATGGGAACTCCTTTTTTTGCTCAATGACCGAATATACTATTTTAATTGTGATTTAATGAAGGCTGCGTGCTCATTTTTTTTACATTTATCGCCTTGAAAACACAAACGATTCTAAACTTTAGTTTAGTTTTTAACCAACATTAAATCAAATATCTATGAAACAACGAATAACGATTTTATCTCTTTCTTTTCTTTTGCTATTCAATTTTTCAACATTGGCTCAATCCAAGCAAGTGGTAAAAAAAATCATCGAAATTGGACAAACCGACAATCAAACGATGCAGCATCTGGATGTTCTTACCAATCGTTTTGGCGGAAGACTAATTGGCTCTGACGCCTACGAAAATGCTGCAGAATGGGCTGCAAGCAAATTCAAAGAATGGGGAATGCAAGTAGAAATGGATTATTCGGGCACTTTGCCGGTGGGTTTTAACCGCGGCCCGTGGTTTGGCAGAATGCTCAGCGAAAACGGCATGTATCTTCATTTTGCTACGCCTTCTTATACTTCGGGAACCAAAGGAGTTCAAAAAGGACACGTTCTTATTGAGCCAAAAACACAGGCGCAGTTTGATCGGATGAAAGGGAGACTGAAAGGCGCTTGGGTATTGGTTTCAGGAAAAAATACGGGCTGGCCTATCGATATTTCTGCCAAAGCAGATCATTTGAGAGATTCTATCATTGGTTTGAATATAGAAATAGAAAAGAAAAACAACGAAATAAGAAGTTTCAACCGAAGCAATAAAGAGGGTCAACAAAAAGAATTGTTTCCTTTGGTTGAAGAACCCGCTTTGTTTTACAAACAGATGAAAGAAGCCGGAATTCTTGGAATTATTCAATCGGCTGCTTTGCCAATTCGCGTTTTGTACGATCGGAAAAACATCAATAGCATGACTTTCGACAATCTTCCAACGATTCCGGATATTAAATTGGACGAACATCAATTTGCAATCATTGAGCAAATGGCGAAAGAACGACAAAGTTTTGAGTTGGAATTTGATATTCGAAATCATTTTAAAATGGGGCCGATAAAATATCACAATGTGATTGGAATTATTCCCGGAACGGAATTTCCCGACGAATATGTAATGATGGGTGGTCATTTGGATGCTTTTGATGTTGCAACCGGCGGTGTCGACGATGGATCGGGCGTTACGCCTGCCATGGAAGCCGCTCGCTTGATCATGAAAGCCGGGGGAAAACCAAAACGTACAATTTTAGTTTGTCTTTGGGCTGGCGAAGAATTTGGTTTGTTAGGATCAAAAAGCTGGGTCGAAAATCACAAAGATAAATGGGGAAAGATTTCCAATTATTTCAATCGCGATGGGGGTCCCACTGTTGCCAACAGCTTGAGTGTTCCATCTGCAATGCTCAAAGATATGGAAAAGATTTGCGAACCTTTAAATGATATCAATCCCGATTTTCCTTTTAAACTCAGTGAGCGTAAGCCAAGCGAAAAACCGACAACTGCGGGCGGCTCGGATCATGCTTATTTTGCTTTGAATGGAATCCCGACACTTGCTTTTGGAACGGCCGATCCGAAAGGCTACGATTTTGACTACGGCGAAATTTGGCATACCGAACGCGATTTGTACAACAAAAGTATTCCTGAATACCAAGAACATACTGCAATAGTTCAAGCCATCGTAGTTTTTGGAATCGCAAATCTGGATCATTTGCTTTCGCGAGAGGGATATTATATTCAAAAGAAAGAATAGACTGTGCCGAACAGAATTTAAAACCGATAACTTACTCCGGCTTTAAATTCGAAATAGCGCAGATGTTCGGGCTCAATGGCTTTTTTATTAAAATTGTTCAATTGGTATTTGAGTGTAGGACTCAGGTTGAAATAGAATTTTTGCGCGAGCGGATATTCGAACGAAAAGCCAAAAACGCTTTTGTATATGAAGCGATTCAAATCTTCTGTTGTTCCAATTGGTTGGGACGTATAATTGGATAAATACACTTGATTTCCAATTACAACACCTTGATTCAATCCGGCTGCCAATGAAAAAGAAAATTTTCTGTCGATGAGTTTATAAGAGGCCATAAGCGGTATTTCTAAAAGTTCAAATCGTTGCAAAAGATCCGCATCAAAACGCGAATACGAAACCACATCGTTCAATTGAAGATAATCCGACAAGGGCGCTTCTCCATTCAAAAGACTTGTATTTGTTATGGAGATATTTCCAAAATAGGAGTTGGTGCTGTTGGCAGAATTGGCAGAATTTTCGATCACACTAAAATTTTCGATAAGCTGCCCTTGACGCAGATAATAAATTCCGGATTGCACGCTTAGGCGATCGCTGATCTGGAGTTCCAAATAAATGCCTCCGGAATATGCAGGTAGATCTTTTTCGCTTACTACTGTTGCAATCGTTTCGGTTGGAACGGATGCGTCGGCATACAAAGCACCATATTCGCGCGTTGAAAACCCTGAACTCCTACTGACATTTGTAGGAGAAAATGCCAAACCTAGTTTCCAAGATTGATTGTTTGCGAAAGTCTTGTTTTCGGCAAGAAGATCGGTTTGTTGCTCCAATTCATAGGCTCGCCGGAAGCTGTACGCTCTCAGAAAACTCAACACATTAAAATTTGATTTATACATGGACGTCAAATCCATCGTTTGTAAGGGTTTGTGCAAGGCTATTGATTCGGTGCCGCTTCTTCCATTATTCAATTCCAATGATTTCGGATGGGCAGTTTGCTCGACAAACGCATTGGGCATTGCCGTATTTTCCAAACCATTTGTGGCTACAGTAGCAATATTCACATTCTGAACAAATTCCGCTCTATTTGATTTGGATTTTTCTGATGAATTTTCCTTCTGTTGTTCATAAGCCAACAATTCCGGACGCGAAATGGAATCTATTTTAATTAAATCAGTATTGCCAACAATTTGTTGAGTTCGTTTTGGATTGAGCGTATTGATTTCCGAATTGGAACGAATAAAATAATAACTCACAAATCCGAAAAGCAAAAAAGCAGCAGCATAGCCAAGTCGGCGATAAAGCAGAAT
>DMBV01000111.1 GCA_003445975.1 Bacteroidales bacterium | reverse complement strand
AATTGATTTGAAAACAAATTCGCTCAAAGAGCTGATTGGAAAATCTTATTTCGGCGAATTTAGCGTCAACTGGACAACAAAACCCGATGGCAAAGCCGAAAAGCAGATCACACATTACTCCTATGGTTATGCAGCTCAATTGGTTATCTTAAACGAAAAAGGCGAAATAGAAAAAGTTGTTGCTGCTCATGATGCCGGAAAAATAATGAATCCCGTTTTGTTTCAAGGACAGATAGAAGGCGCCGTACACATGGGCTTGGGCTACGCTATTTCCGAAGATTTTCCCATGGAAAATGGATTTCCAAAAAGTTTTAAATTGAAAGACGCCGGCGTATTAAGAGCCCATCAGCTTCCCGAAATTGTGGTGAAAGGAGTGGAAGTGGCCGATTCTGTTGGGCCTTATGGAGCCAAAGGTGTTGGGGAAATCGGATTGGTTCCAACGGCAGCCGCCGTGGCAAATGCTTATTATCAGTACGATAAAATAAGACGATACAAACTTCCTCTTCAAAAAATTGCCAATTCAGAAAAATGATTGTAGCGAATAAAATACAATCTAAGAAAATTGGAAAAATCGTAAAAACACTCGAGTTTCTTCCCTCCTTTTATGAGCGGGAGTTCCTGACAATCGATTCGGCATTAAAAATGGAAATGCTTTTTTATTCCGTTGGCATTTGTCATCAAACATACCATTTAGCCAATCCAAAATTAAATCTATATGGTTGGGATTTTTTGGAATATGGTTTTTTAGACTTGATGAAAAATGCTCCGGCACTTTTAGATTCGGCGCAAATCCTAAAACTTTCACAGCAACAACTCATCGAAAAGATAAAACCTTTCTTTGCGCAAGACAACAATCCGGAAAAATGCACACTCGACCGTTTGTCCGAACGTGCCGATTTATGGCTGGATATGGCCAAAATACTGCAGAAGCATTTCGACGGAAAGATAGAAAAACTGTTCGGAGGTGCACCCGAAGCGCAAGAGGCAGAAGATTTTTACAAACCATTGCGACTTTTCGAAGCCTATTCTGATCCACTTCAAAAAAAATCGTCTTTCTTTTTGAAATTGGTAAGCGATTCACGTTTAATCCATTTGAATCAACTCAAAAACGTGATTCCGATCATGGATTATCACATGCAACGCGTATTGCTTCGAACCGGTTGTGTAGAAATAAAAGATGAAAAACTCAAGAGTGCATTGCAATTGCGAACTCCAATTTCCGATGATACCGCCATTCGGCAAGCCTGTATCGAAGCTATGCGCATCATTGCCGATGTCTCCAAAATGCACATCTTCAAAATGAACGATGTTTTTTATACTTTGGGAAGAAGTTGCTGCAACGAAACAATGCTTTGTAGCCATCAGACTTGCGAAAAAACACCTTGTTCGCTCACACGTGCAATTCGTCTCGAACATCACGATTCCTGTATCTTTCAATCGGTTTGTTTTGGAGCAAAAAACGAAACGTATCGTTCTTATTGGCAACCAATCGTAAACACTCATTTTTACTAAACGAGTGCTTGTCAATTTTTTTTTATACATTTGGTATCCAAAATCCTGTAAGGTGTCGCAGGATTTTGAATTTGTATTGATTTCCAGCAAAATAACTATCACATGAAAAAATTCAAAATCTTTTCTTTAGCCCTACTTTTAGGGATTTTGATGCTCATCGCAGCAGTATGGGTATATCTTGAAAATACGGCCCCCGTTTATTCAGGAGAAATGAATATCAAAGGCTTACAAAAAGAAGTAATCGTAAATTATGATGAATATGGAGTGCCGTATATCGAAGCAGGAAATGCACACGATGCTTATTTTGCGTTGGGCTATGCTCATGCTCAGGAACGACTGTTTCAAATGGAAATGATTCGCCGACTTTCTTCCGGTCAGTTGGCCGAAATTCTTGGCTCAGAGTTGGTTTCCATCGATAAAAGCATGCTGGCATTGGGCATTCGCGATATGGGCGAACGCTCCGCAGCAAAATATTTCAATCAAATAGATGCTCCTTACAAAGAAATTACGCAAGCCTATTTGAACGGAATAAACGCCTTTATCGACAAAGACACGCTCCCCATTGAGTTTGCACTTATGGGATTTAAGCCTACTCATTTTGTCCCGGCTGATATTTATACTACAATCGGTTATATGTCGTTGACATTCTCATTGGCATTGAGTCAAGACCCATTGCTTACGAGTTTGAAAGAAAAACTAGGAAACCATTACCTGATCGATTTAGGGATGGATTCCTTGAGTCTTTCGCAGAATTTCCCAAGCGAAGAAAATCAAATGCTCACCAGCTTATACCAAGCTCATCAAAAGGTTTCGGAACTCATTCCGATGCCCATTTGGGAAGCTTCAAACAATTGGGCTATCAGTCCTTCACATTCAAAATCGGGAAAAGCACTTTTAGCAAACGATACACACATTGCGTATGCACAACCTTCGGTGTGGTTTGAAGCCGTGTTGAATTATCCTGGCTTTACCATGGCGGGCTATTATCTGGCCGGAGTTCCGTTTGCAGTGATGGGACATAACCAAACGCTAGGCTGGGGATTGACGATATTTCCATTCGACAACATGGATCTTTATCGCGAAAAGCAAAATCCGGAAAACAGCAATCAATATTGGGTAAATGATCATTGGGAAAACTATCAAATAAAAAAACATACGATAGCGGTAAAAGATGCAGAAGATGTTGTTTATGATTTACGTTTTACACGTCATGGCCCTATTTTGAACGATGTTTATCCTGATGTTGCAGTTTATGGGGAAAGTCCAATTAGTTTGTGGTGGGCATTGCATACAATGGAATCGGAATCGGTTGAGGCTCTGTATGAATTCAATACAGCTCAAAATTTTGCTCAATTTGCGCTGGGAATTGCCAAAGTGGATTTGCTCGGATTGAATATTGTATATGGCGATGTCGAAGGAAATATTGCATGGTGGGGAACCGGAAAAATCCCGGAAAGAGCAAAACACATCAATCCAAGTTTAATCCTAGACGGCGCCAGTGGCAAAGATGAAGTTTTGGGATTTTATCCAAACGAACTGAATCCAAGAAGCATCAATCCCGAAAAAGGGTATGTTCATACAGCCAACAATGCGCCTCCAAAAGTAAACGGTGTTTTTTATCCGGGCTATTATTATCCGGGATTGCGTGCCAATAGAATTGCAGAACTTCTCGACGAAAAGCCATTGTGGGACATTGATGGCATGAAAATTATCCAAAACGATCATTTTGGAGCTCGCGATCTTCAGATTGTGCAAAATGTGCTGCTGCCAATTCTTCCACCAAAACCAGAAGACGAAATTTTTACAAATACCCTCGAAGCACTCAAAAATTGGGATGGCAAAACAGATATCAATTCAACTGGAGCCGTCATTTACAATCAATTTCTATTTTTTGCATTGAAAGCTTTGACAGAAGACGAAATTGGCGAAAAACAATTTCCTGATTTTGCCAATTCACTCCTCCTCAAAAGCAATATCAAAGGGATTTTTAACAATCCAAATTCCATTTGGTGGGACAATATAAACACCACAGACCAAATAGAAAATCAAACGCAAATGCTGAATCTAGCTTTTGATCAAACCGTTGCAGCACTTGCCAAACAATTTGGCAATGATTTAAATACTTGGAAATGGGGCAAGGTGCATACAGTTACACATGTTCATCCGATTGGACGAAAAGCGCCGATGGATAAAATCTTCAACGTAGGGCCATTTCCAAAATCGGGCAGCAATGAGGTGGTTGATAAAGAAGCGTTCGATTACAATGCGGATGGAATTTACCCCGTAAAATCCGGTCCGGCTATGCGACTTTTGCTCGACTTTGCGCAAGCAGAGAAAGCGCTTTCCATTATTCCAACAGGACAAAGCGGAAATGTGATGAGTCCACATTATGCCGATCAAGCCGAAATGTTTGTCAATGGCGAATACAAAACCATTTATTTGAATGCTTCGCAAATAGCAAACAAGAAAACGCTACGGCTAAAACCTGAATAAATTTTTTGAAAGAATCGCTCCATTTCGTTATGTTTGCATACTAAATTTACGCATCAAAATTTGTAAACAAAAACCCAAATGATGATTCCAATAGCTGTCTATCAACCTAAAAACCACTTACGCATTATCACTGCTGCATCTCTTTTTGATGGCCACGATGCCGCCATCAATGTGATGCGTCGTATTATCCAATCCAGCGGAGCCGAAGTAATTCATCTTGGTCACAATCGTTCGGTACAAGAAATTGTGGATTGTGCTATTCAAGAAGATGCACAAGCCATTGCCATCACTTCATACCAAGGTGGACATATCGAGTTTTTCAAATATATGTTCGATCTTTTGAAAGAACAAAACTGCGGACATATCAAGCTTTTTGGTGGTGGCGGTGGCGTAATTCTGCCAACTGAAATTGAAGAACTTCAAGCCTATGGAATTACGCGTATTTATTCGCCCGACGATGGAAGGAAAATGGGTTTACAAGGCATGATCAACGATTTGCTCGAAAAAAGCGATTTCCCAACTGGAAAAGATATTCATCTGAATATTGAAAAAATCGAAAAACAAGATAAATACCATATTGCGCAAACTATTTCGGCAGCCGAAAATTATCCTGAAGAATTCAAAAAACAACTTCAACAGATTCATTCCAACTGCAAAAATTTAGACACACCTATTTTGGGAATTACCGGAACCGGAGGCTCAGGAAAATCTTCTTTGGTAGATGAACTTGTCCGCCGATTTCTTGCTGATTTTCAAGACAAAACCATCGCCATCATTTCTGTTGATCCATCAAAACGCAAGAGTGGCGGCGCATTGCTTGGCGATCGAATCCGAATGAACAGTATCAACAATCCACGTGTTTATATGCGCTCTTTGGCCACTCGCCAAGCCAATCTGGCTTTGTCGCGTTATGTTCAAGATGCGCTTTGTATTGTAAAAAATGCTCATTTCGATTTGATCATTCTTGAAACATCCGGAATTGGACAATCGGATACAGAAATTACCGAACACAGCAATATCAGTCTTTATGTGATGACACCGGAATATGGCGCTGCCACTCAGTTGGAAAAAATAGACATGCTCGATTTTGCCGATTTTATTGCCATCAATAAATTTGATAAACGTGGAGCTTTGGACGCCATGCGCGATGTGAAAAAGCAATATGTACGCAATCATCAACTGTGGGAAACCAAAGAAAGTGAGCTTCCTGTGTTTGGAACCGTTGCCTCTTCGTTTCACGATCCGGGAATTGTGGATCTTTACAAAGCCGTCATGAAAAAAATAAACGATCTTCATCCCGGAAAATTCGTTTCTCATCTGCATAAAGACAATCTAGCTCCAAAGAAAAATTACATCATTCCGCCCAATCGGACTCGCTATTTAAGCGAAATTTCAGAAACCATCCGAAATTACAATCAATGGGTTGAAGAGCAAGGAAACATTGCCCAACGTTTGTATGGGCTTCATTTGGCAAAAGAAGTATTGCTAAAATCGGATGCAGAAAAGAATGTAATCAGCAGCATCGAGAAAGCGTATTCCAAACTTGCGCTCGATTTAGATGGCCGAAATAAAAATGTTTTAGATACTTGGCAAAACAAAAAGGAAAATTACAGCAATCCGGAATATATTTTCAAAGTCAGAGACAATGAAATCAGAATCGAAACAAAAGTAAAAACCCTTAGTGGTTTGGAAATAAACAAGATAGCACTTCCAAAATACGAAGCTTGGGGCGATATTTTGAAATGGAATCTGCGCGAAAATGTGCCGGGCGAATTTCCTTTTGCAGCCGGTGTTTTTCCATTCAAACGCGAAGGCGAAGACCCAACGCGCATGTTTGCCGGCGAAGGCGGCCCGGAACGCACCAACAAGCGTTTTCATTATGTTTCGCGCGGACTCCCTGCCAAACGCCTTTCCACCGCATTCGATTCTGTAACACTCTATGGCGAAGACCCACATCGTCGTCCGGATATTTATGGAAAAATAGGAAACGCCGGCGTTTCTATTGCCTGTTTAGACGATGCAAAGAAATTGTATTCCGGTTTCAATTTGGCCGATTCCATGACGTCCGTTTCTATGACTATTAATGGACCGGCACCCATTATGGTAGGCTATTTTATGAATGCAGCCATCGATCAACAATGCGAAATTTACATCAAAAATAATTCGCTCGAAAAAGCAGTGGAAGAAAAAATTGCGACGATTTATAAAGAAAAAGGAAGCAAACGTCCGGTTTATCAAGAAAATCTCCCTGAAGGAAGCGATGGATTGGGATTGATGTTGCTAGGAGTTACTGGCGATATGGTTTTGCCTACGGATGTGTACGAAAAAATCAAAGCCGAAACACTTTCGAAAGTTCGTGGAACTGTTCAAGCAGATATTTTGAAAGAAGATCAGGCACAAAACACCTGCATTTATTCCACCGATTTTTCGCTGAAATTGATGGGCGATGTTCAGCAATATTTTATCGATCATCAAATTAATAATTTCTACAGCGTTTCTATTTCCGGTTATCATATTGCCGAAGCCGGAGCAAATCCTATTTCTCAATTGGCTTTTACGCTCGCCAATGGATTTACCTACGTAGAATATTACTATTCGAGAGGAATGGATATCGACAAATTTGCGCCAAACCTTTCCTTTTTCTTCAGCAATGGAATTGATCCGGAATATTCGGTCATTGGCCGTGTGGCCAGATTGATTTGGGCAAAAGCCATGAAAATAAAGTTCAAAGCCAACGATCGCTCCCAGAAACTCAAATACCACATTCAAACTTCGGGGCGTTCGTTGCATGCTCAAGAAATTGATTTTAACGATATTCGCACAACTTTGCAAGCATTGTATGCCATTTACGACAACTGCAACTCATTGCATACCAACGCATACGACGAAGCCATCACCACACCAACGGAAGAATCGGTTCGTCGTGCCATGGCCATTCAATTGATTATCAATCACGAATTAGGATTGGCAAAAAATCAAAATCCGCTTCAAGGTTCATTCATTATCGAAGAATTGACCGATTTGGTTGAAGAAGCCGTATTGGCCGAATTTGATAGGATAACAGAACGCGGCGGCGTATTGGGAGCCATGGAAACCATGTATCAGCGTTCAAAAATTCAAGAAGAAAGCTTGTATTATGAAAATCTGAAACACAGCGGAGAACTTCCAATCATGGGCGTGAACACTTTTCTAAATTCGAAAGGTTCGCCTACTTTGATACCGGGAGAAGTCATTCGTGCCACCTCGAAAGAGAAAGAATACCAAATCGAAATGCTGGAACAATTGCACATTACATACAAAGAAGAAGCGCAGCTTCTGATTGAAAAACTCAAAGAAACGGCTCGCGACAACGGGAATATTTTTGAAACACTCATGGAGACCGCAAAAAAATGTTCTATTGGACAAATTACCGGAGCACTTTTCGAAATTGGCGGACAATACCGTAGGAATATGTAATGATTTTTTCTTCAAATACGAAATGTATTCTTTCGGAAAAATGAATCTATATTTCTTTTTTTTGAACAAAATAGCTTCGTTGCTATTCTACTTTACTCACCTTCAACATATTGGTTTTATGAGTTATTTGCATTGGCGTGCTGGCCACATGAATCACATAATCGCCTGCGGTGATCATTCCTTTCTCTTTTAGGATTTGAATAGAACGATCAATGGCTTGATCAATATTTTCAATTTTATCGATATAAAATGCACGCACACCCCAAAGAAGCGACAAAGAACTCATCAACTCTTTGCTGTTGGTGATGGCATAAATATCGGCTTTTGGCCGGTAACCCGAAATGGTTTTTGCTGTATTTCCCTCTTCGGTAAAAGTGATGATAGCCTTTGCGCCCACTCTTTCGGCCATCAGTGAAGCACTGTAACAGATATTATCGCGAATAAATCGTGGCGAATCAGGATTGGGTGGTAAGCCGCGGTTGTAATTGAATCTATTTTGTTCGGTATATTGAATAATCTGATGCATACTCTCGATGGTTTCTACCGGAAATTTCCCGACTGATGTTTCGCCACTTAACATCACCGTATCTACGCCATCGATCACGGCATTTGCAACATCATTTGCTTCGGCGCGTGTGGGGCGGAAATTGGTAATCATACTCTCCATCATTTGAGTGGCAATAATCACCGGAACGGAAGCGTTGATACATTTTTCGACAATTTCTTTTTGCAAAATTGGAACCATATCGAAAGGCATTTCCACGCCTAAGTCGCCGCGAGCAACCATTATCGCATCTGTTTCGGCCAAGATAGCGTCGAGTTTTTTGACCGCCTGTGGTTTTTCTATTTTGGCAATTACACGCGTATTTTTACGTTTCCGTTTGATCAACTGCTTCAATTCTACCACATCACTCACTCGCCGCACAAACGAAAGAGCAATCCAATCCACGTTTTGCTCCAAAGCAAAGCTTGCATCGGCGATATCCTTTTCGGTCAAACTGGGCAACGAAATATTGGTATTTGGCAAATTCACCCCTTTGTAAGACGACAAAATGCCACCATATAGCACTCTTGTTTTTACGGTATCAATGCCATTGCTATTCACAACTTCTAGTTTTATTTTTCCGTCATCGATTAAAATAGCATCGCCAGCATTCACATCGCCCGGAAACTCCCGATAGCTCATAAAAACCCGCGAAGCGTTTCCCAAACATTCTTCTGTTGTAAATTCTATTTCCTGGCCATTTTCGATCAAAACATGTCCATTTTCGATGGCTCCAATTCTCAATTTAGGTCCTTGCAAATCGGCCAAAATAGCGACATCAGTTTCCAATTCATTGTTTAATTCGCGAATAGTCCGGATTAAAATTTCAGCATCGGCATGGCTTGAGTGCGAAAAATTGATCCGACACACATCCAATCCAGCTTCAAACATTTTACGCAATACTTCTTTATCGGAAGAAGCAGGACCGAGTGTAGCAATAATCTTCGTTCTTGAAAAATCGTTTATCATTTGCAAAAAGTATTTGTCAATCTATATTTCTTTATTTGCTACAAAGATAAGTAGAACATTTGTTTTAAATGAACATACAACGATATAGATTTTTCGCACGGAATTCGATAAGGACTGACTATTCCTTCCCATCAGAAAAAAACAAAACAAAAGCGGAACTATTTTTATTCGTTCGGACACACTCTTGGTTTTTTCTTTTTAACTAACATTGGCCTTTCGATATGAAGATTAAATAATTTATGACTGAATGGATATTTTTCCGTATTCTATCGAAACAATTTTTAATATCTGATTTACTGTATGTTAAATGTTTGATTTTTAATCTAATGAGATTTTTAAAAAAATATTTCTCGCTGCTTTTCGGTAAAAAGGTCGAATTTGAGTCGTTTACCGACAATTTATTTATTCAAAAAAAACACCCAATGCAGCCTATCTATTTTTGTTTGAACACCGATCTAATTGTTGACAATTCAAGATTATTTATTAAATTCGTCGCTTAACTCGATCAAAAATGATTTCAAAAGAAATATTAGTCATCTATCCCGAAACAGATACGACTAAAATTGCGATTTATAGAGGTGATAATATCATTTTTTTAAAAACCATAAAACACAAACCCGAAGAGTTAGCCGCTTTTAAATTTATAGTGGATCAGATCGATTTTCGCTATCAAAATATATTGAAAGAATTAAGAGATAACGATATAAGCACCGAAAACATTGCGATAGTAGTTGCCCGTGGTGGTTTGATTAAACCATTGAAAAAAGCCGGAGTCTATCAAATTAATGAAAAAATGGTGGCCGATTTAAGAGAAGGTTCTCAAGGAATCCATGAAACCAATTTAGGCGGAATTTTAGCTCATTTATTGGCGAAAATTTTCCCAAATTCAAAAGGCATTTTAGCCGATCCGGTGGTTGTGGACGAATTGGACGAAATAGCACGTGTTACCGGCCATCCTTTATTCAAACGGAAATCTATTTTTCATGCATTGAATCAAAAATATGTGGCACGCAAATACGCCAAATCAAATGGAAAATGTTACGATGATTTGCGATTAGTGGTGGCTCATGTGGGCGGTGGCGGAACATCCATTGGAGTGCATAAAAGAGGAAAAGTGATTGATGTAAACCAAGCCTTTGATGGCGGCGGTCCTTTTTCGTTGATGCGCAGCGGCTCATTGCCGGTAGGCAAATTGATCGAAATTTGTTTTAGCGGAAAATACAGCGAACAAGAGATTCGGCGGATGGTAACTTCGGAAGGAGGATTGAAAGCCTATTTGGGAACTGCCAATATTCACGAAATAAATCAACGCATCGAAAATGGAGATACAGAAGCTGAATTTTATGCAAAAGCCATGGGCTATCAAATAGCCAAATACATTGGGTCGGCTTGTGCTGTGCTCGATTTCAATGTAGATGCAATCATTCTGAGCGGACAGATATTTACCTATGCCCGTTTTACGGAATATGTAAGTTTTAAAATTCAAAAAATAGCTCCAATTGCTGTATATCAAGGCGTTAATGATATGGACGCTTTGGCAATGAATGCTTTTCTTGCCCTCAAAGGCGATATCGAAATCTATGACTACGACAACTGAAAAATCTAAATAATAGGCTATGACACATTGGATTGAAGAAGCCGAAAAGTATAAATCGCGGCGCGAATTAAAACGAGAATATGTGCACAACAGAATCAGTCAGAAGAAAGGCGATGTTGGTAAAAACTGGGAAAAAAACAAAGAAGCATACCTTGCTTTTTTGGTCAGAATAGAAAATTTTATCGAAAGAATAAATAATCTCCCAAAAGAAACACGCTTGGAATTTGGTAGAATTGAGTCGAAGGAAAAGAAGACAACGCTCCAAAATCATCTGATTAAATTCACAAGCAGTCGGAGGCGAATTGTTCGGAAATTTGATGGATTATTTGCGCCATTCAAGGCCAAACATTTCAAAAATACACGAAATATATTGTTAAGCTTATCGCGTGAAACAGATTTGATAACCTTGGAATCGAAAGAAATCTTTGCACCACGCATACGACTAGACGACACTGAAGAGAATCGCTTTTTAATGTTTTGGCGTTTCTTTAAGCGCAAAGAAAAAGCCTTGATTCAAAGAGCCAAAACCCACAAAAAAGTTGAAGAATTGACCGATGAACTGGCTATGTATCTCATCGACTTTTTGGCCTTTAAAAACGACGGCAAAGAGCAGTTTTTCAATAATAATGCCAACAGTCCTTCCGAAAAACAATAGCTTCACTGCATTTCTTTTTATCTTCGGCATTGAGCAAACCATATTTTCTGGGCAGAATTGAGTATCTTTGCCCACTTTTAATATCATTTGTGCTCAGCGAATTTTTTGATTTCTACCAGCTGGAACAAATGATCCATTAAAAACCAAGCAATTCTAAAGCAACCGAATCATCTAATATATAACCCCATAAAAATGAAATTTAAAATTGGAGATAAAGTAAAATTCCTAAACGAAGCTGGCGGAGGATTCGTGAGCAAGATTGATGGCCCAAGTCTCGTTTATGTAAGCATCTCCGAAGGTTTTGATATTCCCATCTCTGCGAGCGAACTGATTAAGGTTGAACCTGAAAATATATCTGCGAAATTTTTCGACGAAGATTTTGGAAAAAAGGAAACATTGAGTGCTCAAGAAATTGAAGAATTGGAAAACGACAATAAAATAAGTCGCTTCGTAAAAAAACAAAGCGCCGAACTAAAAGAAGGCATGAGCCTGGCTTTTGTTCCGCAAGATCAAATCCGAACTATGTTTGGTTTGGTTGATGTAGTGCTTCTCAACCACAGCCCTTTCGATGTTTTATTTGCATTTTTTCGCAAATCGGAAGAAAAGTACCTTGGACAAGAGTACGATGCCATTCCGCCCTACTCTTCTTTTCTTCTGGACAGCATTCATCGCGACGATTTGACCATTTGGCTGGAAGGAAACTTTCAGGCGTTGTTTTTCGGTGCTTCTATGGAGAAACTCATCAGTCCGATAAACGAATTTTTCAAAATAAAAGGGAGCAAACTTTATCAAGAAAACACCTTCAAAACTTTAGACTTGCTCAACAAAAAAGCCTTTGTTCAGCCATTGAGCGATTTGAAATACCAAACCTTGATAAGCAAAACCGAAGAAACGGCAAATCTTCAATCCGTTCAGTTGGGAAAAGACATTGAGAAAGCACTTGGAATACGAAAATCGCTGATCGATCAGCACAAAATTGGTTTGTTGGAAGCCGAAATAGATTTACATATCTCTGCTTTAGAGCCCGATTACAAGCAACTGAAGAATCACGAAATCATTCAAATGCAACTCAATTATTTCGAAAAAACACTTGAAGATGCGATGATTCATCAATATCAAAAATTAATCTATATCCATGGAATAGGAAACGGCACATTGAAAAACGAACTACGCAAAATCCTTAAAACCTATCCGGATATCCAAGTAAAAGAAGCTCCTTTTCAACTTTATGGATATGGAGCTCTTGAGGTGAGAATAAACTATAGATAATAAAGAAAATCGGATGAAAGATTTTAAAATTGGAAAATTCGTCATCAGCAAAAAGGGAGTGCTTCTCATCGTTTTTGGTCTTTTTGGCATAGGAGTGCTTATTGGTTCACAAATTGCTTTGTCCATCACAAAAGGTGATCAATTTAATATCGGTCTTGCGCTTCTGTTTAGTGTATCAATATGGGTTTCCCTCTATCGATCAATTAAGAAAGAAACACGAAGTATTTAAGAAATAACCGATGTATCTTTGCGATTAAATTAGATTATCGCAACAAATGGTGCTCGATTCACCAAAAGTTCTTTTACACTATTAGCAGCATTGTTTTGCTCCAAAGAAATTTGGCTATTCGCTCTATCGCTGTTCCGCATTTGCGGAAGAGAGGAAAGTCGGGACAACACAGGACGCCATACTTCCTAACGGGAAGGTATTTCGAGAAATTGAGATAACAGCAAGTGCAACAGAAAGGAAACCGCCCAAGATTGTTTTCGGACAATACGGCAAGGGTGAAATCGTGGAGTAAGAGCCCACGCTTGTTTTATGTGAATAAAACCGGAGGTAAACCTTATGGGTTGAAAGACTAAATAAACCGAGGATTTTTTGTTTCGGCAGAAAAATAGGCTTGTCCGGCCAAACTCGGAGGGTAAGTCGCTTGAGCCGCAGAGTGATTTTCGGCCTAGATAAATGATAGAGGTTCCGCATTGCGGAATACAGAATCCCGCTTACAGAATAGCCAAAAACTACAGAGCCGACCTTCAATAGAAAGTCGGCTCTTTTTTTATGTCTTGTTGGGAAACAGATTTTATTTTTTTCTAGATTTCGGAAAAATCATCCGATAATCGATCTTTATCAATCCTTCGGTAATATCGGCCAATCTTCTTTTGAGCAACAATTTACGCATGGAGCTCAATCGTTCAACAAAAATTTTCCCTTCAATATGATCATATTCATGCTGAATAATTCGAGCAACAATGCCATCAATCCATTCATCGTGAAACACCCAATTCTCATCGAAATACTGAATATGAATGCGTGGACTTCGCAATACTTCTTCATGAATATCGGGAACGCTTAAACAACCTTCCTGAAACGACCATTGCTCGCCGTCTTCTTCAATTATATGTGCATTGATGATTACTTTCTTCTGACCTTCCGCTTCTGGATATTCCTCTATAAACGGATTTGCATCAATCAAAAACAGCCGAATATTCAAATTAATTTGGGGCGCAGCTAAACCAACTCCATTGGATTCGTACATGGTTTCCCACATATTTTCAATCAATTCGTTCAAATGAGGATACTCTTTATCAATATCCACCGACATTTTTTTTAGCGTTGGGTGACCGTAGGCTACAATGGGTAAAAACATATTCAATGATGTATTTTAGATTCTAAATAAGATTGCAATATAAGTGTGGCGCTAATGCTATCAACCAAAGCTTTATTCCGTCGTGCCTTTTTTCCCAAACCGGCATCAATCATGGTTTGAAAAGCCATGCGTGACGTAAATCGTTCGTCCATACGGGCAATTTCCATTTCCGGAAAAAGCTTTCGCAAACGACCGATGAATGGATTTATAAAACGAGCCGCATCCGATGCTTGATTGTTCATCTGTTTTGGTTCGCCTACCACAATCGTTTTCACGTCTTCTTTGCTAAGATATTGACTCAGAAAAGCAAGCAAATCTTTCGTTTCGACCGTTTCCAATGCATTGGCAATAATAGCCAGTTCGTCTGTAACGGCTATCCCGCATCGCTTTTGTCCGTAATCAATGGCTAAAATTCTACTCATATTGTTCGACTGCAAAGATAATAAAAGTCTTGTGTTTTTTAAAAAGCAAAAATCAAACCAATTTGGAATAAAAAAGAATTCATCACATAATTTCAAGCAGAGCAAAAGAATATCATTAATTTTACAGCCTGATTAATAGAAATTAATATGTACGAAGATTTACGAAAGAATATAGAACTGGCTTGGGATGATCGTTCCTTGTTGGAACAAATTTCGACTCAGGAAAGCATTCGAGAAATCATTTCGCTGCTTGACAAGGGCAAATTGCGAGTAGCCGAAAAAGAAAATTCAGTTTGGAAAGTAAATGAATGGATCAAAAAAGCCGTGATTCTCTACTTCCCAATTCAAAAAATGGAAACAATCAGTATGCCTCCTTTCGAATTCCACGATAAAATTGCATTGAAAACGAACTTTTCCGAGTTGCAAGTTCGGGTGGTTCCTCATGCCTTGGCTCGCTATGGTTCTTATCTTGCGCCGGGAGTGGTTTTAATGCCTAGTTATATTAATATTGGCGCTTTTGTTGATAGTCATACCATGGTTGATACATGGGCTACCGTTGGCTCGTGTGCTCAAATTGGGAAAAATGTTCATTTGAGTGGAGGCGTTGGAATTGGAGGCGTATTGGAACCGGTGCAGGCTGCACCTGTAATTATCGAAGACAATTGTTTTATTGGTTCGCGTTGCATAGTGGTAGAAGGCGTGCATGTGGATCAAGCAGCCGTATTGGGAGCCAATGTGGTGCTTACTAAATCGACAAAAATAATTGATGTAAGTGGCGACAATCCTATTGAATACAATGGCTATATTCCACCTCATTCGGTGGTTATTCCGGGTAGTTACACAAAAAAATTTCCCTCGGGAGAATATCAAGTTCCTTGTGCTCTTATCATTGGAAAAAGAAAAGCTTCGACCGATTTAAAAACTTCCCTCAACGACGCTTTGCGCGATTACAACGTGGCAGTCTAAATTTGCACGAAAATGCATCAAATCCATCGCACATACGACAAAAAATTTCTGGTGATTCAAACCGCTTCCATCGGCGATGTGATATTATCTACAGCCGTTGGCGAAAAGCTTTTTCAGTATTACCCCAACGCTCAAATTGATTATTTGGTAAAGAAAGGCATGGAGCGTTTGTTTGATGGAAATCCATGGGTAAACGAAATTTTTGTGTGGGACAAAAAACATAAAAAGTACGAAAATATGGCGCGCATTATTTTTCAGTTTAGAGAAGAAAATTACGATGCTGTTATCAATTTACAACGTTTTACTTCTAGCGGATTGTTTACCGTTTTTTCGGGAGCCAAGCAGTCATTCGGTTTTCGAAAAAACCCACTTTCGCTTTTTTTCAGCAAAGCTTTTCCCCATCAGTTCAAGGAAAATTGGCACGAAACAGATCGGAATCAGCAACTGATAGTAAGCCTAACGGATGCAATAAAAATCAATCCAAAACTTTATCCTACAATGAAAGATTTTGCATTGATGTCGCAATACAAGACTCAAAAATACATCACTATCACGCCCGCTTCGCTTTGGTTTACAAAACAATATCCAATCGAAAAATGGCTGGATTTTATCGAAAAGCTAAACCCTGAAATGGCTATTTATCTTCTAGGATCCAAGGCGGATAAAGAAATGGGCGATTTATTGATAAAACAAACTACCAAAAATCGTTCGCTGAATTTGGCCGGAAAATTAAGTTTTATGGAATCGGCCGCATTGATGCGCGATGCGGCTATGAATTATGTAAACGATTCGGCTGCTCAACATATCGCTTCGGCGGTAAACGGTAAGATAACGGTTATTTTCTGTTCCACAGTTCCAAGATTTGGATTTGGGCCTCTTTCGGAAGATTCGTTTATTATCGAAACGCAAGAAAAATTAAGCTGTCGGCCTTGCGGTTTGCACGGCCATAAACGTTGTCCGGAGAATCATTTCAAATGTGCTTCGACAATTGAAACAAATCAATTATTAGTCCGATTATAGAATGGAAAACGAAATACAACAAGCACTCAAGGCTATAAAAAAAGGAGGAATCGTTCTCAATCCTACCGATACCATTTGGGGAATAGGATGCGATGCTACTAACCACAAAGCGGTGGACAAGATTTATTCTATAAAAAGCAGAGCCGAAAGCAAGAGCATGATTATCTTGCTAGCCGATTTCGACCAACTTTCTCATTATGTGGACACAGTCCCTCCCATTGCTGCCGAATTAATCCGGACAATTGAGAAGCCGCTAACAATTATCTACGATGGAGCAAAAAACATTGCATCAAATCTAATTGCATCGGACGGAACAATAGCCATTCGAATTGTTAAACACGATTTTTGCCGGGAACTTATTCATCGAATGGGAAAACCGCTTGTATCCACTTCGGCAAATTTGTCCGGAACACCCAGCCCGCTTTTCTTTGCACACATTTCAGATCAAATCAAAAAGAGAGTAAATTACATTGTAAATCTGGAACAACATCAAAATACTGTCAATAAGCCAAGTACAATTATCAAATTAGAAAAATCGGGAAAATACACTGTAATCCGAGAATAAAATGATGCCTGCTAAATTACAAGCTTATAGTTCAACATTTTTTTTAGCATCAATATGCTTGGCTTTGGTTGCTCCTTCGTTGTTTTCGGATGGCATGTTTATGGATGGACTCATTTATGCCGCTGTTTCAAAAAATATGGCCGAAGGTCTTGGAACATTTTGGCAACCTCATTTGAGCCAAACACTTTATAGCGAATTTTTCCAACATCCGCCACTTGCTTTGGGTTTGCAAGCGTTCGCCTTTAAATTTTTTGGTTCCTCCTTTTTGATTGAACGGTTTTATTCTCTTTTCACATTCCTTTTATCCGGATTTTTAATCACAAAAATCTGGAAACAGCTCGACAAACCGGCGACTTCCGCTTGGATTCCACTTCTATTTTGGTTTTTAAATCCTTTGGTAATATGGGCAGTGGCAAACAATATGCTCGAAAATACCATGCAAATTTTTGTTTTATTTTCGGTTTGGAGTCTGCTCAAATTTACACGAAATGAAAAATTTTATTGGTTACTTTTAGCCGGTTTTTCGCTTTTTTTAGGACTGCTTACAAAAGGATTTGTGGCACTGTTTCCGCTTAGTTTCTTTTTTTGGCTTTGGCTTTTTCAGAAAAAAACATCCTTTTTCAAAGCCAGCTTTCATACCGGAATTCTATTTCTTGCCACCATACTGCCATTGCTTATTCTGCTCATTTCCAATTCATCCGCTCATCATTCGCTCTATTCCTATCTGAATATACAAGTGATAACCAGTCTGACAAAAGTGCAAACCGTCGATTCTCGTTTTTTTATTCTCTTCCGATGGATGAATGAGTCGCTGATAAGTTTCGGTATTTTACTTCTCATTTTCATCCTAAACAGAAAAAAAATCGCCGATTTTAAAAAAACATTTTCAGAAGATAAAAAATTGATTTTTCTCTTTTTCGCCATCGGATTTTCGGGTGTGTTGCCCATTATGATTAGTCTAAAGCAAAGTGGTTTTTATATGCTTTCGGCTTTTCCATTCTTTGCCATTGGATTTGCTTTGCTGGCCTATCCATTTTTAGTGCGGCAGCGAAATTTAATTCAATTGCCAACATCTATTCATAAATATCTGGGAATCACCAGCTTTTTGCTTTTTTTTGTTGTACTATTCTTTGGATTGCTGTTTTTTAAGAACAAGGTTGACCGCGATCAAGAACAATTGCACGATGTTTATGCAATCAGTAAATATGTCGGCAAGGATAAATTGATAGCAATTCCACAATCACTAGCGCAAGCATGGTCGTTGCACGCCTATTTTGCGCGTTATGCAACGATCAGTCTTGACGATGTGAATACAAAACCCCGTGTTTATTTCCTATCTACAAAAGGCGAAATTCCGCCCAATCCGGATGCCTATCAAGAAATTGAATTGGATTTGCAACGCTATTCTCTTTTCAAAACGCGTCAGCCATAAACTAGTTTTATCTATTTTTGCGAAAAGAAATCGATTATGATTGTAATTACAGGAGCCGCCGGATTTATTGGAAGTGTATTGGTTGGGAAATTGAACGAACTGGGCCTGCAAAATCTGGTTTTAGTTGATGATTTTTCGAAACACGAAAAAGACCCCAATCTGGCAAACAAATTATTTTTCGAAAAAATTGAACGGGATTTTTTTTTAGAATGGCTGGATGTTAACCACAAAAATATTGATTTTATTTTCCATATTGGCGCCCGTTCGGCAACAACCGAATTCAATCTGGAAGTGCTGAACAAGCTCAATTTGCATTATACCCAAAAAGTATGGACTTTGTGCAGTCGATATCAAATTCCTCTGATTTACGCATCTTCGGCAGCCACCTACGGTTTGGGCGAGTTTGGATACGACGATTCCCATTCGATTGTAGAAAATCTTCAACCTCTCAATCCTTACGGACGTTCTAAGAATGATTTCGACAAATGGGCACTAAAACAAGAAACCACACCTCCATTTTGGGCGGGCTTGAAATATTTTAATGTTTACGGGCCAAACGAATACCACAAAGGCTCCATGGCATCGGTTGTTCTTCATGCCTACAATCAAATCAAAAACAATGGAGAAGTGAAATTATTCAAATCGCACCATCCAGACTATTCCGACGGCATGCAGTTGCGCGATTTCGTTTATGTGAAAGATGTTGTGGACGTAATGATTTTTCTGATGAAAAACAAAGCAGAATCGGGTTTGTATAATGTAGGAACCGGACATGCTCAATCGTTTTTAGATTTGGCAAATGCTACCTTTTCGGCCTTGCAGTTGGAACCAAACATTGTTTTTGTTCCAACTCCTGAAAATATAAGAGATAAATATCAATATTTTACAGAAGCCAAAATGGACAAACTGCGCGCACAAGGTTATAGTGCAGCCTTTTCCCGCTTGGAAGCAGGAGTAACTGATTATGTGCAAAATTTCTTGCTAAACACAAAAGTTTACTAAAAGAAAGTAATTTCAGCAAACTGATTTTTCGATTGCCCGGTTTTATTCCAAAGACAATGCACCCTTTCTTTGATAAATAAAAAAAGCTCGTTTGTTTGGCAAACGAGCTTTTCATTTTTTTTCATGTGTTTATAATTTTATATTTCGGCCACATGTCCCAAAGGGATGCCTTCGGCAGAACATCCACGATAATCATCCGCTTGTGTGTCAAAATTGTTTAGTCGTGGATGTTT
>DMBV01000086.1 GCA_003445975.1 Bacteroidales bacterium | reverse complement strand
TTTCACTTTTAAAAAGCCCGATAAGGCTCGTCGGTAGTACGCAACAAAGACTGGAAGCTGATATTTTTCGCTCGCTTCCAGCATTTTTTTTGCTTCCGAATAATTCAGCGCCATCGGTTTCTCAACATAAACTGCTTTTCCGGCTTCCAAAGCTTTTAGTGTGTAAGAGGCATGAGAATCGGGCGGAGTGGCAATATAAACGGCGTTTATTTCTTCATCCTGAATTAAATCATCGACTTGGGAGTACCATTTCTCGATGCCGTGCCTTTGGGCATAATCGGCGGCATTCTCTGCATTTCTGCACATCACAGCCACAATTTTTGAGCCTTTTATTTGCTGAAAAGCCGGACCGCTTTTTTGTTCGGCAACGCTGCCACAGCCAATGAATCCCCAACGAATTTCTTTCATATCTGCTCTTTTTTTAAAAAGTTTTTTTCTTCCAAAACCGAAAGAATAAGATGGGTTGCTCCAATATTTTTTTGGACATAAGTACGCGCTTTTTGTCCTTTCTCCAGGCGGATTTCAGGATTGTCGATCAAGCTGAGTATTGATTTTTCGAGCGAATGAGTATCTGAAACAAGTTCGATGGCTCCGAGCGAAACCAAATCCTTGGCTTCCTGAAATTTTTGATAATTGGGACCAATAAAGATAGGCATTCCAAAAGTAGCTGCTTCCAACGTATTGTGGATTCCCGCACCAAAACCGCCACCGATAAAAGTAAAATCGGCATAGCGATATAAGCTCGAGAGTAAACCGAAATTATCGATGATTAGAATTTGTTTTTCTTCTATGTTTTCGCTTTTTGCTTGCGAATACGCGATTGTTTTTGATCCCGAATTAGATTGTATTTCTTGTATGTGTTTTGAATCGATTTGATGAGGAGCAAAAACAACTTTCAAATCGGGCATTTTCCGAATCAGCGGATAAATCAATGATTCGTCGGCAGGCCAGGAGCTTCCTACTAAAAGCAATTTCGAGTTGCCTTTAAATTTTTCGATAAGGGCATTCGGTTTAGAGTTTGCCGAAACAGCAGCCACGCGGTCGAAACGGGTATCGCCCGAAAGGCTATGTTGTTGAATTCCTGCTTTTTCAAGCAAGTTTATGGATTCCGTATTTTGAACAAAAAACCAATTGATTTGTTTCAGATGATTTAAAAACCAATGTCCGTAAAAGCGAAAAAACAATTGATTTGGGCGGAAAATAGCAGAAATTAGCACCACCGGAATTTTTCTTTTGCGCAGAGCAGCAATATAATTGTACCAATATTCGTATTTTACAAAAATAGCCAATTCAACTTTAGTGATAGTTAAAAAACGGTCTGCATTCTTGGGTAAATCCAAAGGAAGATAAAAAACAAAATCGGCCAATTCGTAATTCTTTCGCACTTCGTAGCCGGATGGAGAAAAGAAAGTAAGCAAAATACCGTAGTGGGGATGTTTTTCTTTAATGGCTTCCAAAACCGGTCGGCCTTGCTCAAATTCGCCCAAAGAAGCACAATGCATCCAAATAAGGGGTTTGTCATTTTTCTTTAATGCTTCTTCTAGCTGATCAAAAAGCTGTTTTCGGCCTTCGACCCATTGCGCTGCTTTGGTGTTGAAAATAGCAGCCAATTGAATAAGCCAACCATAGAGGTAAATAGAAAAAGTATAGAAAAGGCGCATTCTTTTTGTTTATGCGACAAATATAGTGAAATCACGTCTTTGGATTGGTTCGAAACTGGATTTTTGTCTTAACAAATGCCTTTAATTTCGTGCAAAGCATTTATCTTTGAAAAAAATCTGAATGGATTCGTTTTCTTTCAGAAATAAATTCACAATTAAAAGAAAGTCTTATGAATATTCCAATGGTCGATCTTCAAGGTCAATATAGAAAACTCAAAACCGAAATTGATTCTGAAATTCAAAAAGTGCTGGATTCGTCCACATATATCAATGGCCCTGCAGTAAATGAATTTGCTGCTGATTTGGCTAAATATCTTGGCGTAAAACATGTAATTCCCTGTGCAAACGGAACCGATGCCTTGCAAGTGGCCATGATGGCATTGGATTTAAAACCCGGCGACGAAGTGATTACAACTACTTTTACATTTATTGCAACAGCTGAAGTGATTGCTTTGCTGGGCCTTACGCCTGTTTTGGTTGATGTTTTGGAAGACACCATGAACATTGATCCGGCGGCCTTGCGCAAAGCCATTACACCAAAAACAAAAGCGATTGTTCCGGTTCATTTATTTGGTCAGTGTGCCAATATGGATGAAATTATGGCCATTGCTGAAGAGCATAATCTCTATGTTATTGAAGACAACGCACAAGCCATTGGCGCCAATTATACATTTAAAAACGGAACAGTAAAAAAAGCGGGAACCATCGGTCATATTGGTTGTACTTCTTTCTTTCCTTCCAAAAACTTGGGTGCTTACGGCGACGGCGGAGCTATCTTTACCAACGACGATAAAATGGCAGAGCAAATGCGCGTGGTTGTAAATCATGGAATGAAAGTGCGTTATTATCATGATTATGTTGGCATTAATTCTCGTTTGGATAGCATTCAGGCTGCCATATTAAAAGTGAAACTGCCTCACTTGGACGATTTTGCAAAAGCACGGAACTATGCTGCCAATTATTACAATACGGCTTTTGCTTCTTGTGAGAAAATTATCACTCCAATTACTGCTGATTTTACGGATCACGTTTTTCATCAATACACATTGGTTTTGAATCAGGTGGATCGCGAAGGATTGCAAAAACATTTAAGCGATAAAGGCATCTCCAATGCTGTTTATTATCCGGTTCCATTGCATCAGCAAAAAGCGTATCGCGATGAGCGTTACCAAGATGGCGCTTTTCCTGTGGCAGAAAAATTGGCTGCCAATGTAATGTCATTGCCAATTCATACCGAATTAACGGATGAGCAATTGAAATTTATCACAGATGCTGTTCTGGAGTTTGTGAATAAATAGCTTTTTTGCCTTGCTCGGTTAAATAATATCGGATGTAGCCTTTGTATTTATTGCTTTCCTTAGGAGTGCAATAAATACAAAGGCTTTTTTTAGTCCATAAAAAACCATAAAAATCCCATTCAAGGAATTTATAGCATTTAAACGTACATCAATGTTTTTTTATTATCTTGCTAACGTTTATACTTTTAGCATATGAAACGAGCATGTTCGTTAATCACAAACTAGGATGAATATTTCAGGTACGAGTTTCATCCCAATAAATCGGGACAAACAATAACCAATAAAAAACACTTGTAAAACAAATACCCCTAAAATAAGCAATGCATTCATAAATTTTATACGTATGAAAAGACTTTTTTTATTACTCATCATTATCATTAACGCACTCAGTTCTTTCGCTCAAAAAAATTACGTTTATCCAATTGCTCCGAAAGATTCAATTGTTGACGTGTATTTCGATACAAAAATTAGCGATCCATACCAATGGATGGAAAACCCGGATGATCCGCGGTTAATAGCTTGGATGGAAAGTCAAAAGGCGCTTACACAAAAGCAAGCAAATAAACAGACTCGAATTTGGACTTTGAGAGGGCAGTTAGCATCCATGTATAACGATGTTGATAAGGATATAACAGAAGATTATAAAAAGACAGATAGTAAGCTGTTGAGTAAATACGTTTTTAAATACGAATTAGATCGTGATGATCGAGCTCCAAGCCTGCTTTATAAACAGCGACAAGGAAGCATGGATCGTTATTTAGTAAAAATAAAGGACTTTAGACTTGGAAAAAAAGATCATGTTGTAATTGCTTCTTATGATGTAAATGAGGACGAAGATATAGCCGTAGTTAGAATGTCCGTTAATGGAAGTGATTGGCAAACAGCTTATTTATTCGAGCTGAAGACAGGGACGCAATTGTCGGATACGATAAAGTATTTGCGCAGTAATAGCGCCATTGTTTGGCATGGAAGAAATATCTATTACGATAGATATGAGATGCCTGAAAAGGGGAGAGAACTTCTCGACAAAGCCATAGGTCAAAAATTATATTATCATGTAATAGGAACATCGCAAGAAAAGGATCAGATGTTGTTCCAAAATCCGGATAATACCGGAACCAACTCAATTCATTTTTTCAAAATGAGGAAGAAACTGTTTTTCTATCATTATCAAACTATCAACAAGCAAATGATTAAAGTGCTTTCAGAGTCGGATATTAATCCTGAAAAGTTTCTACTGAAAAGCTTTTTGTATTATCCAAATGTGGATTCTATTAATATGGAAATAGCTGCGAAACGAGGAGATTCCATCTTGTTAATGACCAACTGGGGAGCCCCAAACGGAAGAGTGCTTTTGGTAGATATCAATCGACCGAATCAGGCAAGTGAATTTATTCCTGAATATGATATTAATCTCGAGGATGTTGATAAGTTGGGCATGGATAAAATAACTTGCATTTATAGGAAAAATGATCAGAATATTGCGTTGATTTTTGATTTATCTGGGGCATTATTGAAAAAAATAGAATTCCCTAAGGGAAAGAAATTAAATGGTTTTTATGAAAATAGTGATTTAGTTAACCACACAAATTTTAATATTACTTCTTTTTATCATCCTCCACTTTGGTATCAACTTTCTTTGAAAGATCTGACTTTTAAACCCATTCAAGCGGTTTCCGTACCTTATGATCCTGAATCGCTTGAAACCCGTTATGTTGAATATGAGTCCAAAGATGGAACCATGATTCCGATGTATTTGACCTGTTTGAAAGAAACCAAACTAAATGGAAAAAATCCGGTTCTATTATATGGATACGGTGGTTATGGGATCACTGTTGACCCCAATTTTGATCAATCTACAGCTTTATTGTTGCTTTATGGTGGAATTTTGGCCGTGCCAAATATCCGCGGGGGTGGCGGACTTGGGAATGAGTGGGCATTGCAAGGCCGGAACTTAAAGAAACAAAATGCCATCGACGATTTCATTGGTGCGGCTGAATATCTCATAAAAGAAAATTATACGAATCCCGATAAACTGGTTATCAATGGAGCTTCGCATGGGGGTTTGTTGGTGGCAAGTGCCATGACTCAGAGGCCGGAACTTTTTAAAGCAGTAATAGCTGAAGCGGGGCCTTATGATATGTTAAGATTTGAAAAATTTACAATAGGTGCAGTGAGTACGAATCTCAACGAATTCGGATCTGTTGAAAACGAGGATGAGTTTATAAACCGCAAGTCTTATTCTCCTTTACAAAATCTAAAAGCCGGTGTATCTTATCCAAATCTATTGTTAATTACAGGAGAGAACGATGATCGAGTACCCCCTTTACATTCATATAAGTTTTTGGCAGCGTTGCAAGAACTCGGAGATGCCAAAAGTATTTACCAGATTTATATTACCCCTGGTTCCGGCCATGGAGGTGCTTTAACTCAGAACGATTGGACAGATGCATTGCTTTTTAAATACTATTTTTTATTCGATCAGTTAAATATTGATTTTTACTAAGTTTGAGCTTCAGAGGTTCAAAAGTGTAAAAGATTAATTTGTTTTGGCTAATTTTCGTAATTTTAGGCGAAAAATAATCGCCTTATGTCAACACAAACCAAACTCGATCTCACTTTTGTCCACCGGCAATTTCCTGCATTAAACCGCGATTTTGTCTTTATGGACAATGCCGGAGGCGCGCAAGTACTCAAGGGTGTTATCAATCGGATTTCCGATTATTTAAGCACTACCAATGTGCAATTGGGCGCTTCATATCTGGTTTCAAGAGAATCGGACGAACGCGTGGACAAGGCAACCCAAAGCATAGCCAATTACATCAATGTATCAAGAAAAGAAGAAATTGTTGTTGGCCCATCAACTACCATGTTGCTGCGGATTTTGAGCTTAACTTTAAGCAAACAATGGCAAGCCGGCGACGAAATTATCGTCAGCAATTCCGATCACGAAGCCAATGTTTCGTGTTGGATGGATTTGCGCGAAAAAGGAATTGTCGTCAAAATTTGGAAGCTCAATCCGCATACTTTGCAATTCGATTTAAGCGATCTGCAAAAATTACTAAGTCCAAAAACACGCTTGGTAACATTGGTGCACGCTTCCAATGTGCTGGGAACGATCAATCCGATTAAGGAAATTGCCCAGATTGTTCACAAAGCAGGCGCACTTATTTGTGTAGATGGCGTTGCTTTTGCTCCGCATCGTCAAATTGATGTGCAAGAGTTGGACGTTGATTTTTATGCTTTCAGTACTTATAAATTATATGGGCCACATCAAGCTGTTTTGTACGGGAAATACGAACAATTGAGACAACTCGATAGTTTTAATCATTATTTTATTGGTAAACTGGCTGTGCCCTATAAGTTGCAACCAGGCAATTTTAATTTTGAATTAACCTTTAGTTTGGCTGCAATTCCTGAATATTTTGAGGCTTTGCACAATCATCATTTCCCTTCCGAAAATCAGATCGACTCAAAGGAAAAACAAAAAAGGAGTTTTGAATTAATTGCCAATCATGAGGAAGAATTGGCCAAAAAACTGCTTCGTTATTTATCCGGCAAAGCCTATATTCGGATTATTGGAGAAACAAGCGCAGATAAATCCAAACGGGTGCCAACGATTTCCTTTGTGCATCAAAAGCTAATAAGTTCGGCCATTGTGGAGCAAATAGATAAATTCAATATCGGCATTCGGTATGGCGATTTTTATGCAAAGAAAATTATTGAAGATTTAGACCTAATCAAATTCGATGGCGTTGTGCGTGTGAGTTTGGTGCATTACAATACGCTTGATGAAGTGCAGAAATTGATAAATGCTTTGGAAACGATTCTTTAAAATCCCAAAATAATATAAATGCGATTCTTTCAAAGCCTGATTCTAATCCTATTGGCTGCGCTTTCGGCGTGTCAAAATGCCGTTGAAAAAAGTGATAAGATTGATTTATCGGGTTCCTGGCAATTTCAAAAACAAGGCGATTCGATTTGGCTTCCTGCACTGGTTCCCGGAACGGTACAAACAGATTTATTTGCAAATCAGTTAATCCAAGACCCGTATTATTCGGATAATGAATCGAAAAACAAATGGGTTGAGAATGAAAACTGGGTTTATCAGAAGACTTTTGAAGTAGATAAATCAGACCTGAAACAAAATGCTGAGTTGGTTTTTGAAGGCTTGGACACTTACGCCACCGTATTTTTAAATGGTCGGAAAATTTTGGATGCCGATAATATGTTCCGCACTTTTAAAGTGGATGTCGATTCATTTCTGATTGAAGGAGAGAATGAGCTAAAAATAATATTCGAAAGTCCGGTACAAAAGGCAATTCCTATTTACGATGCTTTGCCGTATCGCTTGCCGGCCGATAACGACCGAAACGAAAAACAAACGAGCGTTTTTACACGCAAAGCAGCTTATCAATATGGCTGGGATTGGGGGCCTCGTTATGTAAGTATGGGTATTTGGCGTCCGATAGTCCTTCATTTTTGGGAAAATTTTCGAGTGATCGAAAATCGGGTTTCTCAACAAAAATTATCAAAAGAAGAGGCCGTTGTTGTTTGGTTTGCAAAGATTGTTGCCGAAAAGGAAGCCGTGCTTTCTTATCGTATCGGCACCAATTCGATCCGCTATTTAAGTAAAACAATACGACTTCAAAAAGGCGAAAACACAATCACAGATACTTTTCGTGTCCAAAATCCAAAATTATGGTGGCCCAATGGCTATGGCGAACAAAATATTTATTCGTTTCAAGTAGATTTGAAAAGTAAAAATCAGCATTTTTCTGAAAGAAAACAGCTTGGTTTCAGAACAATAGAGCATATTTCGGAATCGGATTCCATCGGAAAAAGTTTTTATTTTCGAGTGAATGGAATTCCCATTTATGCAAAAGGAGCGAATTATATTCCGCAAGACAATTTTCTGCCAAATGCCGATTCTTCCCGGTATAAAGAATTGATAAAGAGTGTTAAAGATGCCAATATGAATATGTTGCGCGTTTGGGGCGGCGGTATTTACGAATCGGATTTGTTTTACGATTTGTGCGATCGAAACGGAATATTGGTGTGGCAAGATTTTATGTTTGCCTGCTCACTTTATCCCGGCGATTCGGCATTTCTAAAAAATGTAGAAATGGAAGCCCGCGACAATATTGTCCGTTTGCGCAATCATCCTTCATTGGCGCTTTGGTGTGGAAACAATGAGATCAATGAACTTTGGTACAATTGGGGCTATCAGAAAAAATTGGACTATTCAGAGGAAGATTCTATAAAAATTTGGAACGATTATCAAAAGCTCTTCAATCATTTGCTTCCCAATTTGGTGAAGGAGTTAAATCCCGAAACGGCTTATTGGGAGTCTTCGCCCATGATTGGTTGGGGACATTCGGAAAGTATGAATCAAGGCGATTCGCATTATTGGGGCGTTTGGTGGGGAAAAGAGACTTTTGAAGTTTATGAAGAAAAAGTGCCGCGCTTTGCCAGCGAGTTTGGATTTCAATCTATCCCGCAAAGAAGCACAATTGAGTCGTTTGCCGATTCCAACCAAATGAATTTGTTCTCTACCGACCTGAAAGCGCATCAAAAAAGCAGTATTGGAAACGAAACTATTTTGGAATATATGCAGCGCAATTTTCCGGTTCCCGAACAGTTTGATGACTTTGTGTATGTGAGTCAGTTGGTTCAGGCCTACGGAATGAGTATTGCTTTTGAAGCTCAAAGAAGAAACAAACCAAAAACAATGGGCTCGCTCTATTGGCAATTGAACGATTGTTGGCCGGGAATTTCTTGGTCTGGTTTAGATTATTTTGGAAATTGGAAAGCTTTGCATTACGAGGCTCAGCACGATTTTAAAACCTTTTTAATCTCGTTCGAAAATCAAAGCGACGGCTTGTCGGTTTTTGTAATTTCCGATAGCCTTAAAACTATAAAAGCAAGATTAGAGCTTGTTTTGATGGATTTTGACGGGAAGAGAATGTATGATAAAACAATTGATTTGTCGGTTTCCGAAAATTCAGCCAATGAGGTTTTCCAAATTCCGAATGCAATTCTTGATAAAGTGCTCGAAAGTAAAAAAATGCTGCTTTCTGCAAAGCTGTATTCCCATTCCAAATTGATGGCCGAAAACAATTATTATTTTTCCAGTCCAAAAGAATTGATTTTGCCAAACGATGTGGAACTTGCCTACAAAATGAAAGGAAATCTACTTTCGCTTTGGTCGAAAAATGGGAAATTGATAAAAAATCTTTACTTGCAAGCGAATCAGAAGGCCGTTTTTTCCAAGAATTTTTTTGACCTTTTGCCGGGCGATACCGTTTATCTTTCTGTCGATAAACAAAATAGCGAAACGTTTCGGCTGAAGTTCAAAAGCCTTCATTCGTTATAGCTTCGTTAAATTTTGGTTGCCAAGCTGTGTGAATGCCGTTGTTTACGTATTTTTTGCTATGTTTGCGATGAATATAAATGCTTTTTGAACAATTTCACTTTTTTGTCAGAACGCTATCGTCAACTTAAATCATCTTGAATTTAAACCATTCAGTTTCTTTAAATCAATAAAAACAACTACGAATTAATAAAATCAATTTCCACTATGAAAAAACGAACCTTGTTTTCAATTGTAATCCTATTTTTATCCAGTTTTTTAACAGCTCAACAGCTCGATTTATCGCAAAAAGTTCCGTTTGATCCGCAAATAAGAACCGGTAAATTGGCCAATGGAATGACCTATTATATCAAACACAACGAAGAACCCAAAGAGCGAGCCAGCTTTTATTTTATTCAAAATGTGGGCGCACTCTTGGAACAAGACAATCAAAACGGATTGGCGCATTTTCTGGAACACATGGCTTTCAATGGCACAAAGCATTTTGAGGGCAAAGGAATTTTGAATTTCCTCGAAAAAAACGGAGTCGCTTTTGGCTCAAATATCAATGCCTATACTTCCCAAGCGGAAACTGTTTACAATTTGAGTGATGTGCCAACCACGAAACCGGGTTTGGTCGATAGTTGTTTGTTGGTGATGCACGATTGGTCCGATTACCTGCTTCTTACGAACGAAGAAATAGATGCCGAACGTGGCGTGATTTCCGAAGAATGGAGAACCAGAAGAAATGCTTCCTTTCGCCTGCGTTCGCAAATGTTTCCGGTACTTTTCAAAGGCTCCAAATATGCGGTTCGCGATGTGATTGGCGATTTGGATGTGATCAAAAATTTTGAATACGAAACCCTTCGCCAATTTTATTATCAATGGTATCGTTCCGATCTTCAGGCTGTTGTGGTGGTAGGCGATATTGATGTAGATCAAGTTGAAGCAAAAGTAAAATCGCTTTTCTCTAAAATAAAAAAAGTAAAAAACGCCCCCAAACGCGATGGATATCAAATTCCAACGCACGACGAGCCTTATTATGTTTTGGCTACCGACAAAGAAGCTGCACAGTCGTCTATCGCTATTTATGTCCTGCACAACAACAAAGATGAACAAGCGAAAACGCTGAAAGATATGCGCGATACGTATATCACCAATTTGTATAATACCATGTTTGCGCTCAGGATTGCCGAATTGTTGCAGAAAGGAACGCCTCCTTTTATTAACGCACAAAGTGGGTTTATGCCATTTGTAAGATACTACAATGCTTTTGCCATCAATGTTACAGCAAATCCCAATCAAGAAGAAATAGCTTTGGAAGCAATATTGACCGAAGTGGAAAGAGTAAAACGTTTTGGATTTACTGCCACCGAATTGGAGCGGGCAAAATCGAACTTGCTCACCCAAATGGAAAGTGCTTACAAGCAAAAAGATAAGATTTCGAACAACAGATATTGTCGCGAAATCCAACAGCATTTTCTTACTCTTGCTCCAACTCCCGGTTTCGACTACGAAATGGATTTTATTAAAAAAGTGCTTCCCGGAATAAGTGTTGAAGAAATTTCGGCCAAAGCCAAAGAATGGATTGTTGACAAAAACAAAACCATTATCGTTTCCGGACCTTCAGAAGGGGCAAAACATTTAACAGAATCGGAAGTCCATTCCATAATTGATAAAGTGAAAAATGCCGAAATAGCACCTTATGTAGATAAAGTGTCTGCCGCTTCGCTTATTTCCGAACCATTGAAAGGCTCAAAAATCATTTTTTCTAAGAAGCTGACTGAGTTTGACGCAGTAGAATGGAAATTGGGCAATAAAGTGAAAGTAATTTATCGGCATGCCGATTACGAAAACGATGCTGTGAGTGTGCTTGCTTACAGCAAAGGAGGAAGCTCGCTTTTTGATGATTCCTACATTCCTTCCAGTACGCTTTTCGAACAATTTGTGGATGCTTATGGCGTGGGCGATTTTGATGCCATCAGTTTGCAAAAAATGTTGACAGGAAAAAAAGTAGAGCTTTCCCCCACTTTGGGCGATTTAACCGAAGGATTTAGCGGATCTTCTACTCCGAAAGATATTGAAACCATGCTTCAGTTGGTTTATCTTTATTTCGAAAAGCCTCGCTTTGATGCAGGAGCGCATGATGCACTAAAAGGACGGTATGCTGCTTTTATCAGCAATTTAGCGAACGATCCGCAAAAAATAATGCAAGATTCGTTGAGTTTGATTTTGAGCAATTACCATCCCAGAACAAAAATTATGAACGCTGAGTTTATCAACGAAGTGAACTTAAAACGTGTTCAAGAAATATATCAGGATCGCTTTCAGGACGCGAGTGATTTTACCTTTTTTATTGTTGGAAATATTGATGAACAAACACTTAAACCGCTGGTTGAAAAATACATAGGTTCGCTTTCCGACATCAATCGGGAAGAAAACTGGAAGGATAATAAAGTGAAAGCGCCAAAAGGAACAACCCAAAAGGAAATAGAGCTTGCTTTGGCAACGCCCAAAAGCAATGTGAATGTAGTCTTCGACAATGAAATGGACTATTCGCAAAGAAACAAATTGGGACTGGCTGTTCTGAACGCTGTGTTGGATTTGCGTTTTACCGAAACAATTCGTGAAGAAGAAGGCGGATCATATGGCGTTGGGGTAAATGCCAGCTTGTCTCATTTTCCTGAAAGCGGAGCAACGCTTTCGTTGTTTTTTGATTGCGATCCCGAAAAAGCAAATCATTTGAAAGCCATTCTTTACAAGGAAATCGAAAAGATTAAGCAAAATGGGCCAACGGTTTTGGATTTGGACAAAAGTGTTAAGAATATCCTCAAAACACGCGAACAGTCGAAACTGCACAACGCTTATTGGATGAATTCGCTTTATTCTTTTTATTTTGATGGAATAAATACGAATGATTCGGAAAACTACGAAAAAATACTCAGTTCATTCACACCCAAAGATATTCAGGAAATCACCCAAGTATTTTTTGAAAATGCGGACGTGATTGAGGTTGTTTTCAAACCAAAAGCGAAATAATTTTTCTTCTCAAAAAAATAGAAATCCCAACAAAATCAAGTTTTTGTTGGGATTTTTTGTTTTATTAAAACCGGATTGAAGCAATTCAAAAACACAGAAAAGATATATTCACCGTTTTTCGAATCTTCCTTTATGAATAGAAAAGAATAAAAGGCACACAT
>DMBV01000034.1 GCA_003445975.1 Bacteroidales bacterium | reverse complement strand
GTTCTATCCCAATAAAGCTTGAAGTATAACTGGTGGGAGTCCCTTAAGGGATAAAATCCAGTCGTCGCCTCCCTTTTTTAATAGCCTGTTTCCTTTGAATGCGGGCTTTTTTTTTGACTGGAAATAAGGATCAAGAGATCAGGGGATCAGGGGATCAAGGGATATTATCCGTCATTGTGCAAGAATTCTTCGCTACTCTGCTAGATTTCTCATCTAAATGAAAAGAAGACTCCTTGACGAAGCTAGAAATTTTCTTTATCGAAAAAACAACCAGCTATTTTTGAGTGATTAAATATGAATAGTTTGCTCTTAGAGAGTCCGAATTCTTCAAATTCGGGGCATTTGGCTAGTCGCGCCACGCGATGAGAATTGCGCGGGAGCCATTGAAATCGCGCGGGAGCATCGCGCGGGAGCAAAATTAAAGAATTGATTTATGGCTGCTGGCTTCTTATTCATTTATCTACTTTGGGTATTCGATTCGAATATGATAGATATTCAATAAAAAGCGTTTAAAGATTTTTTTTGTTGTATTGATATCGCGGAAAGTGATATTGGAATTGATAAATTGCTGTGTGCTCATTTGGCTTTCGATGATTGAATCAACCAAATTATTTAGATTGTCTTCATCGGGACGAACAATGCTTCTTGATGCTGCTTCAACGGAATCGGCCATCATCAAAACGGCAGTTTCTTTGGAGAAAGGAATTGGTCCGGAATAGGTGTATTCTTTTTCGGAAACAGCACTTTCTCCTAAATCTTTGACCGCATTACGATAAAAATATTCGACTCGACGATTGCCATGGTGCGTCCGGATGAAATCGATAATGGCATCCGGGAGCATGTGTTTCTTGGCTAATTGAATACCAAGATCGACATGACTTTTTATAATTACAACACTTTCTTCGTAGCTCAATTCGTCGTGAGGATTCAATCCTGTGATTTGATTTTCGATAAAGTAACGAGGATTATAGGTTTTTCCTATGTCGTGATAGAGTGCCCCAGCTCTTACCAACAAAGGATTTCCTCCAATTTCTTGAATAACCGCTTCGGCCATATTGCCTACTTGAATACTATGTTGAAATGTACCCGGAGCCTTATGAGCGAGTTCCCGAAGTAAAGGCGAATTCATATCGGCCAGTTCGAGCAAACTAATATTGGTAAGCTGTGAGAACATTTTCTCGAACAGATAAATCAATGGGAAGGAAAACAAAGTCAGGATTGAGCTGCCGGCAAAAAAATAAACGGTTAGTAAATCAAATTTGGCCCAACTGCCGTCCCTTACAAACAAAAGCATAAAATAGACTGCGATATAACTAAAAAATATCAAAAAAGAGGTGATAAAAATCTGGCCTCTTTTGTGCATGGTTTTGACTCCGATAATGGCGACTACACCTGAAATCATTTGCAAGAAAACATATTGAAAGCTTTCGGGAATAAATGATGCAATGACAAGGACAACCGTTAGATGTATGATAATTGTAATTTTTTCGCTGAAAAATGAACGCAAAACAAGCGGCAACAAAGCCAGAGGAAAAACCAAAATATATTCAGGAACAGATTGAAGAAGAATGCTTAGGGGAACCACCGTCAAAAATATTGATAACAAGATAAGCAAAACTCGTCGATTGTCGGTCAAAATCTGAGCATCAAAATTCCATATAAACAGGAAAAGAATCCCAAAAGTCAGGAATACTAAAAGGATTTGACCCAACAAAAAAGTTTGAAATTTTTCGGTGTCGCCAAATTGAATATTAAATTCAGCCTCTAAGGAATAGAGAATTTGAAATTTTGAGGCCGTTACTAACTCTCCTTTTGAAATAATGAGTTCTCCTTTTTGAACCAAACCTTGAGTGAGCGAGAGTTGATTTATCAACCGTTCTTGCTCTTTGGCTGTAAATTCCCCATTTAAAGTCAGGTTTATAAAAAGATTGTTCTGCAAGATCTCCAAAGCAAAATATTCATCAATATTATCGATCGTACTCAATTCAGTTTCGAAATATTGAAGTGCAGATTTTGGCGTGAAAACATTTTTACTTTCCACAACTTGGCTCTTATTTCCATCAAGGACATTGATTTGGCTTTTGACCGAAGAAAAATCGAAAGAAGCTACTAAGCCGCGGGAAACAGCTATATCGAAAAGTCTTACTATCTGCTCGAAGGTTTTTTTCTTTAAAACAGGACGCGTAATGCCCCATTTGACAGCCCAACTATCGGCCATATTCTCTTGTAACGCTTTACGCATAGAATCGGTCAATTGTACTGATAAAGAATAATAAGGAACCAAGTTTTGTAAGGCTTGTTTTTTCTCGTCCGACAATTGTCCGGGTGTTTTCAAAATTGCAAAATCGAAAGGAGCAATCAGTTCTGAGTACGACCAAGGCATCCCTTGTACATATTTATAATTGAACCGAACGGATTTTGGTAGAAAAACGACAATAATTGCCATTGTAAGGAGCGTAAACAAAACTCTATACAGAATTTGATAGCGATATCGTATAAAAAAAATTAGTTTTTGCATAGATCCTTCACAATACTCGTTCGCACTTTTTACAAATTTAGATACTGCCATTTCCTGTCACAAAAAGGCAGAAATCATATTAAATTATTTTATTCAGTTCGACCAACGAATTTTCAGTTCAAAATTAAAATCTCCTGAATTTAAAACTCTCAAAGTTCGTAAATAAAACCGACATCCACAATTTTAGTTAAATTTGTAAAAATTTATTCTATGCCTCATTTCGGATATTGTAACCTAAGCGTTGTTCCTGTTCGGGAAACTCCATCGGATTTAAGCCAAATGACTACTCAATTGCTTTTTGGAGATGTGTTTCTTGTTTTAGAAAGAGAAAAGAATTGGCTTCGAATTCAGAATGCATACGACGATTATATTGGGTGGATTGATGCAAAACAACAGCTACCAATCGACGAGGAAACTTTTCATCGTCATAGCAATGCAATGTTTACGAATCGGCTGCAAGGAGACCTCTATTTTGATTCCGAAAAATTAACGCTTGTTCCGGCAAGCAGTTTCCAAAGCGCTGAAGTTTTTCGTGTTGGCAAATCAGAAATCGTCCCTTCGCTCCCACTCGTTTCTGTTTCGACTCCCAAAATTGATGAAATCAAAGATATTGCCATCGATTATTTAAACGCTCCTTATCTCTGGGGCGGAAAAACGCCTTTCGGGATTGATTGCTCGGGATTTACGCAAAGTGTCTATAAAATGGCGGGATTGCGGCTATATCGCGACGCTTCACAACAAGCCATGCAAGGCAACAGCATCCATTTTATAAGTGAAGCAAAATGCGGAGATTTGATTTTTTTTGATAATGCAGAAGGAAAAATTGTGCATGTTGGCATTTTCGTGGGTGAGGGCAAAATAATTCATGCTTCGGGCAAAGTTCGGATTGATTCCATTGACCATCAAGGAATTTTCAATGAAGAAACGAAGTCTTATTCGCACAGCTTACGCCTGATCAAGACTTTTGCGCTTTAAAAAGCATAACTGATTCCAAGCATTGCTCCAAATCCTTTTACCGGATAATTGTACCAAATTTCATATTTCTTTGAAAGCACATTGTTTATTTGGACGAAAGCATGCAGATCTTTCTTGAAATAATAGTTCCCGCCTAAACTCAAATCGACCCAAGGATCGATTTGATAACTATTTTCGCCCACTTTTGCCCAAACGATAGATTGTCCTTTAATATCCATACTCAGCTTCACGTTATCGTACAACCAATAATCGGCGGATAATTGCCCTTTCAATTGGGGTTGATACCAAGCCTGTGCTTGCACAGCAAGGGTGTATTTTTGATAATTCAATTCCATTCCCACACTTGCTTTCCCAATATTTACGGCCACATTGCCTCCTATCTGCAAAAGCTCTACATCGTCGTAAATAAGTGAAAACTGATTGGAAAAAAATCCGTTTGTATCGCTCACAAAAAACAGTTTGTCCGAAATATTTTCTTTACTTCCCCAAAGATGAACATCTACCTGACCAAGAATATTTGCTTTTAAACCTGCTTTCAACCGAAAGTCTCTGCTGCTATAATTGAGTGGTAAAAATGCATTTACAAAAGGGTTTTCTCGGCTTAAAGAATAATAGGAAGGGCTGATCAATCCGCCATCAAAAAGTATGTAAGTATCGAGAACGTTTTTGATAATATTGGCTCGAAGTTCTATGTTTGGGTATATCTTTATGGTCGAACTTGAATCCAAGCCAACACTTAAACCGCCTCCAATTTTTAGATTGAAGCGGTCGTATTGAAGCGAATAGAATAAATTCAAATCGGTTTTGCCATGAAAAAATTGTTGTGAAAGATTGGCTAAAGCAACATCAACCGCTTGTTCTTGGGTGTAATTTTCCCAATTTGTAATGGCTATTTCGGTGTTTGAATTCAACCCAACAAATTGTTTTTTAATCCCCAGAAACTCAAATGGGCGTTGGTAACTAACACTGATATTGATCAGATTTTCAATATTTAAAAAATTGTCTTGGAAATAACGATAGGCGCCATCGATCTCGAATAGTTCCTTTTTTGCATTTTGTGCCTTTTGAAATTTAATTCTAAATCCGGCATCTGAAAAGAGTTGTTTTGTGAGCGAATCGAGATTTACAAACACGGGAAAGTGGCCGGGACGAAAACCGTAATAGTGAAATGCATCGCGCTGATAAAATACAGACACCGCCAACAATGAATTGATTCCGGTTTTTTTAACTGAAAAATCAACATTGTTATTACTAAATCCAGAATACGCAAAGTCATCAACAGATGCTTTGCTTGAAAGGTGACGCAAATGCAATCCAAGCGTGAAGTCTTTTTTCAATTTCCCGTTGAGCGAAAGTTCTGCCAATGGTGTTGTATAAAGTCCAGCTCCCACACGCACTACATTCTGTTTTGATTGTGGGGTTTTAGGACTTAGATACTGAGCGGCTTTCAATTCTTTCAGATTAAAAGTAGTGGAAATTAATTTGGGATTGGTAGAATAGTCGAGTCGGAATTTGGAATTCGCATTGGTTTCATTTGCCGGAAGGCTATTTATTTTTTGCGCTTTCGAAATACTTGGATTATAGGGAGCTATTACTGTAACTTGCTCTTCCGGAACTGTTTGTCCAACAGAATCTAAAGCTAGGCCAAAAAATATTGCAGATAGAATGAACAATTTCTTAAAATTTAGACGCCTCATAATCTCTCTCTCCTTATTGATATTAATTTCCACCCAAACGGACAGTGTCGGCCGGAACCACATTTTTTTGTTTTTCAGATTCTTGTTTTTTTTCAAGATCAAGAATAGCTTGCTTTTTTTGCAATGCAATATTGATTAATTCGGTATCGCTTTGGTTGTCGATTATGCTCTGCAAAGTGTGCTTTGCTTGAAAAGTATTTCCATATTTTACATACACATCGGCCAAAAGAATAAATCCTTTGGCTACCCAATAATCGTAGGATGCATAATCCTTAATCAATTCGAAGATCATTTTTTCGCTCAATTTATAATCGCCAATTTGATATTGTATCAATGCAAGGTGGTATTTTGCCTCGGCAGAACTGCTGCCGTCCATCAATGCTTCAACAATTTTATATTCGCGCTGGGCGAGAGCCGTTTGATTTGTTTTGAATGCAGCACGGGCGGCATATAAATGAGCACGTTGATAACTCTCTGCTTCGGCATTGGGAGAACGAAGAATTTCTTGAGCCACCAACAAGGTTGAATCGTGATTATTCAATTGCTGATAACATTCCATTTGCCCTTCACGTCCTATCATTTTGTTCTTATCGCTCGATGCGTATGAATATAAACGGGAATAAACATTCAATGCTTCCTGATATTTCTTTTGATTTCGATAGATAAAGGCCAGTTTTGAAAGTGCGCTTTCGAAAAACAAACTGTTCCGGTTGTTCGAAACATATTTATAATCGTCGGCAGCTTGCGCGCTTAGATTTGCTTTGGCCAAACATTCTGCTCTATAAAAGTGAGCTTCTGTAGCAAAAGTGCCTTCCGGAAATTTCTGAATATAATTTGTAAAACCGGGCAACGCTGCTTGGCAATTTCCATTCATATATACATTTTCGCTCGCCCGATAAAGAATGGTGTCTTGAGCCGAACTACTGACTTGTGCATTTGGCAAATCTTTTATGTAAGCAAAGAATTGGTCGGTGTTATTTGATTCTACATAAATATTGCGAATAATAGCCAAGGCTTCTTTGGCTTCTTGAGAGCCAGGAAATCGTTCGACCAACATTTTCAGATTGCTCAATGCTTCGGTATTGTTATCCAAATTATAAAAAGCCAATCCGGTTTTGAGCAATGCTATTCGATAAAAAGGGCTGTTTGGGAATCGTTTGGTGAGTGCTTTAAATACCTGAATAGCCTCCGTTTCGCGTCCCACAAGCACGTAGGTTGTTCCCAGCTCAGCAAAAGCATCGTCGGTTAAATCGGAATCTTGTCCACTTTCCACAAACGCCTTTAAAATTTTTATTTTCTCTTCCAGGTTTCCATTTCCACCATGGGCTTGCGCTTTTTGATAGAGCGCATAAGGCAAATAATCAGTGCTTATTTTCTCCGCTTTTTCATAATTGGCAATAGCTTGATTAAAATCCTTTCGGATAAAATAAATATCAGCAATGCGCAAATAAGCATCTATCACTTGCCCGTTTGCTTGCGTTTCGGCCGAAACATATTTCGAAAAAGCTATTTTCGCATTTTCGTATTCGTCGAGCTGAAAATAAGCATACGCCAGATTGTAATCGAGGCTTTTGAAATTTTCGAGTTGTTTTGCCAAAGCGTTTCGCTCTATTTCTTCGAAAAGCGGAGCCGCCATTTTATAGCTTTTCAGCTGATAGTAGGTTTCTGCAAGCCAGTATTGCGCTTTAAGCCTGGTAAGTTTGTCGTAATTGTATTCGCTCGACTTTTTCAGAAGAACAATGGCTTCCGAATAATTGCGCTCGCGAAACAGTTCTATTGCGCGGTTGAAAGTAATTTTTTGATATGCCGCCAGCAATTGCTGATTTTTGTTTGGAATACGTTCGAGTTCCTCAAGTGCTCCTTTGTAATTTTTTGCAGTCAAAAAGAGATTTACCAAATATTCATTTGCTTCGTCCACTCTTTCCGAATTGGGGAAATTGGTCATAAATTCCAACAATGCTTTTATGGCTTTATTGTATGGATCGTTGCTGAGCTCGTACGAAACTTTTGCAAAATTAAAGAGCGCATCTTCTCTCAATCGAGAATCGTGTGTCATTTGATAGGCTCTGTAAAAGGCTTCGCCGGCAAATTGTTTTTGGGTCATTTGAAGATAACAAGCACCTACATTGTAAAAAGCGTTTTGGCTTAGCGCATCGTCTTCCATTTTTATCATTTCAAAATAACGAATGGCTTGCTGATATTCCTGCGTTTTCATATAAGCATAAGCCAATTGGTAATAATCGTTTCGAGTGAAATTGCTTCCGGACTCTTGTCGATAGTATTCAAGATACTCAATGGCTTTTTGAAATTCTTCTAGATTAAAGAGCGAAACGCCCAAGATTTGTGCAATTTCGGTCTTCCGCTTATCACTCACTTTTGAATAAAGTGTAGTTGCCTGCTGAACGGCTTGTTGATAATCGGCTTGCGCAAAGGCAATCTGAACAAAATAATAAGGAACAATATCCTGAAACATGGGGTTGTTTTCGACTTGCCGAAAAGCGTTCAAAGCAGTGGGATAGTTTTTTTCCTGATAGGCGATGTGTCCGTAATAATAGTTGGCAGCAGGAGCGTATTTTGATTTACTGTCTTTGACTTTAAACAAAAATACAGTGGCTTTATCCAACTGATTTTGCACAAAATAGCTATATCCGAGGTTGAAATTCAGTTTGTCTTTTTCCAATTGGCTGAATCCATTTTGTTGAATACTTTCATAAAGTGGAATGGCCTCTTTAAAACGATTGTGCTCAAATTGATAATCGGCCAACAGCAAATCCAATTGCGCCATTCGGCTATAAACTTGGTGATTTTTTTTAAAATAGTCCGTTTTCAGAAAGGCATCTTTTGCATCCAGTTTCAAAGCCGACATGGCTATATAAAAATCGACGTCGGCACGCAAAGCTTCGGGCAAATTGTTCAATTGCAATGCATTCAAAATTTGCTGTGCTGCCAAATACCTGCCATCGTCGTACAATTCAATTGCCTGATTTAAACTGCCACGAGCGTCTTTTTTTAAGCCAATGTTTTGCGCTTTCAATAGGTTGTTTTCGCTTAAAAACAAGGTCATAAGAATAAACAAGAAGAGTCCGACGCTTTTTCGCATAACCAATAAAATTAGATGTTTTGCTAAATTACCAACAATAAAGGGCTTGCGGCTTTTTGCTGCCCCTATTCTTGTAACATACAATTGTTAATAAAACGAAAGAATGAGAAAATTCGTGTGTGAGCGAAAAATTAAAACCGATTTCTGAATCCGGATTAGATAAGTTGAATAGTTTTCTTTTCAATCCAACCCACACTTCCATTGGCAATTTTTATTTCGCACCACTCGCCTACTTTATCGATGATATAAAGTTTTGTTCCTTCATGAATCACGAACAAATCGACGCCATTCGTATTTGGTGCACTTTTTACGGTTACTGCATTCGCAAAAACAATGGCTTGGTTTTGTTCCTGTTGGCTTGCATTTTTCTTTACCGTAAGGAACAACGAAGAGGCGAAAAGCAATAAAGAGAAAAGGCCAAAATAAAAACCTGTTTTTCGCAATCGGATATTTTTTCCTAAAAAATAAAGCAGACTGAAAGCGGCAAAAAACGCGAATAGGACGATTGAAATTTTTGCCCAGTAATCGACCGAAAACATATTGTACAAACCAATATACCATTGTACAAAGAACAACAAGGGCAAAGCATCAATTTTATCGGGAATACGACTGTTTGCCAATTTCAGATTAAAGAGCGCATTTTCATTGCCGGGATTCAATTTCAATGCCTTTTCGAAATACAAAATGGCCGGAGCCAATTCGTTTTTCTTGAAATAGGAATTCCCAAGATTGTAATAAAGTTCCGAAGAATGGTAACCTGCTCTTAAAACCTTTTGGTAGCTCTCAACAGCAGAGTCGAATTTTGCCTCGGCATAAAATTGTTCTGCTTTTCGAATGTTCAACTCTCTATCTTGTGCAAAAAGCATTATCGGCCATTGAAGCAAAACAAAGAGAATTCCCCCAATTATAGTTTTCATCGTTTCTATTATTTTAATTGATTCTCGATTTTACTGATGATCAGCAATCCTTCTCTATATACCTTATCCATTACCACATTCTTATTTCCGGGAGCAAATCGGGCATATTCACAATCGTTGAGCGTTTGTGTAAATTCTTGAATTAATTCCACATTTACATTTTTGTCGGACAAATAATCTTGCACTGTATCAACAGAAAGCGATGAGAGCGGAATATTGAATTTATCGGCTATATATCCCCAAAGTGCTTGCGACATTTCCACATAAAACTCCTGATCGTTGCCGGTTTTCAAAAACTCACTCGCTTTCTTCAGTCGCCTTTTTGCCAACTTGGTGGCCAGTTTGTTTTTCATCAATCCCTGATTGCTGCGTTTCTTTATTTCTTTTCGCCAAACTACGACGATCAAAACAAGCAATAAGAGCGGCAAGAACAAAAAGAAATAAAAACCGAAAGATCCAAAAAAGCGGCTGTTGGCAAGTTGCAATTTGTAGGGGTATTTTACAATATAGCGAATATCTTGTCCTAAATATCGGATATCTTCTTTGTTTTCGTTCCCAAAACTGATATTCGAATTGGCCGAAGCGGCGCCTTTTTCGATCTGCAGCTCATACGAATCGGTGGACTTTGTTTCGTATTTTTGAGTTTTGGGATTGAAATAATTAAAGTTCACCGACGGGATAGTATAATTTCCGGCACTGCGAGGAATCAAAGTGTATTCAAATATTTTATAGCCCGAAACGCCGTTGTTTGTGTTGTTGGTATTGGTGGTTACTTTTGGATCGTACACTTCAAAATCGGCCGGAAACTTCAGTTGCAGATTGGATATCAACTCCAGATTTCCATCACCGCTTACCGAATATTTCACCACAACGGCTTCATTGGTTTTCAAGCTGAGCCGATCAATACTCGAACTGATTGAATATTCGCCCACAGCGCCACTAAAATCCAGCGGCTTTCCTTGTGAAGGCAATGGAACAACATCGATGTTGATTTTTTTTGTAACGAGCTTTTTTTCGATACTTTGATAGGCATTATTAAAGAAAGGATCGTTGAAAAAGCTATCGAAAAAGGGATCGTTCGAATTCGTTTTTTTCTTGCTGTTTGGAATTTTGGCAACACAACTCAATTCCATGGGTGCAATCTCCAATCGGCCGGTTTTTTGCGCAAAGAGAGCTTCTCTTTTCAAATCGGCAACAATATATTCTTTTCCATTTACGGTTTGATTGTATTGTTTCAACTGCTCGCTATTGTCCATCAAATTTACACTCCAAAATCCGGGATAAGCCGAAAGTTTATCTACCGAAAGATTTGAAACGGGAACAAGGGTGAATATTTTGTTAGTAAGCAAAATCTGCTCGCCTTGAAAAACTTTTTTCTTGTTTACAAAAGCTTCAATAAAAAGCTGGTCGTCGCCCACATTTTCGAGCGTAACCGACTCCGATGCAGTAGCAGTGGAACTGGTATTTGTGCCAGCAGAACTTCCTGCAACAACTTCGATAGACTGCGCTTTTGTTGTATAATCTTTGCCGTCGATCTTGCATTTTGCAGCACCAATTGTAAACGAACCCACTGTTGGCGCAGCAAGAATATAACTGTATGAAATATTGATGTTTTGCGACACTTTCCCATTTACAAAAGAAATACTCGAACTTTGCGCCTGATTTGGACCGCTTAGAAGTTGAAATCCATCAAAGGTGGGTGCCCGAAACTCATCGATTTCTGCATTGACAACAAAAACAATGTTAAACCGCTGTCCTTGACTTACTCTATCGGGAGCTTTCATCGTAAAGCTTACATCTTGAGCTATCAGATGAGAACTGAACAAAACTAACAGTAGGCTAAGTATGTGTAGCAATCGATTCATTTTTTCTTATTTATTTGGCTGTTACAAAAGTATAAAATCTTAGCATTGGGAGCTATGCAAGTTTTGCTTACCAATCTTTCTCTTTTTTTACTACTCTTGCATTTATCAGTTTTCCTTTTTTTAATTTTTCTAAAGTCTTTTTCTCATTATTTTTCAATGCTTCAAGCATTCGTTCAGCATCTTGTTTCGAAATTTGCTTGGATTGCTGATCGTTCATTTGCTGTTCAGGACTTCCCTTTTGATCTTGATTCTGTTTGGGGTCTTGATTGTTTTGTTGCTGATCTTTCTTGTCTTGCTGATCTTTCTTGTCTTGCTGATCTTGCTGATCTTTCTTGTCTTGCTGATCTTTTTGTTGATCTTTTTGTTGGTCTTTGTTTTGATCCTTGTTTTGATCTTGCTGCTCTTGTTGTTTTTTCAACATTTGTCGAGCATAATCCAAATTGTATCGGGCATCGTCGTCGGCAGGATTGTTGCGCAAAGCCATTTTGTATGCTTCTATGCTTTGTTCGTATTGTTTTGCCTTTAAAAAAGAGTTTCCCAGATTATAGAATGATTTCGATTTCTGCTCTTTGGAAACATCGGCGTTGGCAATTTTTGCAAATGTTTCGGCCGCTTTCTGAAAGTCTTCTTGCTGATAAATGGCATCGCCCAAATTAAAACTGCCCGTCAAAGAATTGGGATTCCGATCCAATGCTTTGCGATAATCGAGTTCGGCTTGCGAATAATTGCTGCTTTGATAGGATTTGTTTCCTTGGCGAACCAATGTTTTATCGCTTTGGGCTTGAACCCAAAGAGAAACTGTTAGAAATACGATTAAAACGAACTTCTTTCTCATATCTTCCTATTTTCAAAAAGTTTAATTTTTCCGGCAAATTTGCTTTTTCGCTCAAATGTCAAAAGTTCAATCACCAGCAAAAACAAAGCCAATCCAATAAAATATTGAAACCTATCTTCGTAACTCGAAAACACCTTGGTTTCGTATTTCTGACGTTCCATTTTGCTTATTTCGTCGAAAACCTGATTTAGTCCGGCCGAAGTGTTGTTTGCGCGCACATAAATTCCTTCTCCGGCGGCGGCTACTTTTTGCAAAGTTTGTTCGTCGAGTTTAGTGATAACGGTTTTTCCCGAAATATCTTTTTTATATCCCATCTGTTGTCCGCTTCTATATTCAGGAATAGGAGCCCCTTCGGGCAATCCAATTCCAATGGTATAGACTTTTACTTCTTGTTCCAATGCGTTTTCGGCAGCCGCAACGGGATTATCGTCGTGATCTTCCCCATCAGTAATAATAACGATGGCTTTTTCGTGGTTATTTTGCTGAAAAGCCGTGAGCGACAATTCAATGGCCTGACCAATGCTTGTTCCTTGTGTTGGAACGATATCGGTATCGATGGTGGACAAAAATAATTTTGCTGCGCTGTAGTCCGACGTAATTGGCAATTGCATATAGGCTTTCCCTGCAAAAACAACTATTCCAATCCGATCGCCTTCGAGCTTGTCTATCAATTGAGCAATGGCGCGTTTGGCACGTTCCAAACGATTGGGCTTGATGTCTTCGGCCAACATGCTGTTTGAAACATCCAATGCAATGACCAAATCCACGCCTTTTCGTTCCACTTCTTCTAATTTTGAGCCAATTTGCGGATTTGCCAAACCAACAATTAAAAAGAGATAAGCTCCCGACAACAAAATAAATTTCAACCAAAGTTTAAAATTAGATTTTTCGGGCATCAGTGCATTTATCAAATCCGGTGTTCCTAATTGTTTCATATTTCGACTTCTTCTGAGCAACATGACCCAAAAGAGCACAAAAAAAACCGGCAACAACAGCCAAGCGTATAAATAATTTATTTCTTCAAAACGAATCACTTCCATAGCTGCTTCAATTTTAAGGAATGGTTTTTAGATAAAGGTATTTGAAAAGCATCAGGAAAATAAAAAAGCCTAAAGCCGCTATTGCATAAGGTTTGAACTCTTCCTTTTTCTGACTAAATACCGTAACATCTATTTTTGATTTTTCCAATTCGTCAATTTCTTTATAAATTTCTTGCAGTTTTTGATTGCTCGTAGCTCTAAAATATTTCCCGTCGGTGGTGGCCGCAATTTGCTTGAGCAGCGGTTCATCAATTTTCACTTCCATCGGTCGCAATTCAATACCAAAAGGAGTTTGAACGGGATAAGGTGCCGTTCCAATTGTTCCAACACCAATGGTGTAAACGCGAATCCCATATAATTTGGCAATTTCGGCGGCAGAAGAAGCATCGAGCGAACCCATATTGTTGATTCCGTCGGTGAGCAAAATGATTACTTTGGTAACCGCCTGACTGTCTTTCAAACGTGCCAAAGCGGTGGCCAATCCATCACCAATAGCCGTTCCGTCTTCTATCATCCCACTTTTCACATCGTCGAACAAGGTTTTGAGCACTTGATGATCGGTGGTGAGCGGACATTGTGTAAAGGCTTCGCCGGAAAAAATAATTAAGCCTACTCTGTCGTTCGATCGCCCTTCGATAAAATCGATGGCTACTTTTTTAGAAGCTTCAAGGCGATCCGGTTTTAAATCTTGCGCCAACATACTTCCCGAAACGTCGAGTGCCATCACAATATCAATTCCTTTTACAGACGTATTCTGTTGTTTTGCTGTACTTTGCGGACGCGTTAGAACCACTATAAGCAAAGCTAAAATAATCATTTTCAATACAAAAGGCAAATGAATCAAGCGTTGACGAATGGTTTTTGGCGCGTCTTTCAAACGACTCAATCCAGAAAAACGCATTTGCGCATAATTTTGTTTGTACCGAAACCAATACCAAACCACAAAAATGGGGATGCTCAACAAGATGTAAAAAAATTCGGGGTTTACGAAATTGATGTTATTCCACATTTTCCACCTCCTCCGTTTTCTGTTCTGTTTCTACTAGTTTGGTTTCGTTCACAAAATCAATTCCTTGATTTAAACAAGTGTCGTTTTCTAAGGCAACAGGATTGGCTTTTGCAAATTTCACCAAATCCGAGAGTTCAAGACTGGATTTTAGTTTTTGCATGGCTTGATCATTTACTTGATGACTGCTCAATCCTTCAACAATTTCCGAAGTAGTCATTTCGATGGCGGCCACTTGAAAGCGTTCTTCGATATAAATTCGCAGAATATCGGACAATTCGGTATAGTATTCTTTCACTTTTCCGGCTTGCCACAATTTTTTCAATCGCAAACGAGCCAAATCGTCCAAAGCTTTTTCGTGCGCAGGAAGTTGTTGTTCTGCTTTTTTGAATAAAGGTCTTTTCTTCCGCTTACGATAAAAGTAAAAAGCAACAAAAAGGAGTGCTCCAATTGCCAATGCCAGAACTATCCAAGGCAGAAATTCCATAATGGTATAAGGCTCGGGCAATGGACCAACAATGGGTTTGATGGGTTTTGTTGTGTCGGCGGCGACCGTAAAAACGCTTATCAGTCGCGGATCCGAAACAAGAATACTTAAATTGGTATCACCCATGTTTTTGTATCCAAACGAAAAAGCCGGCAACACAAAATAGCCGCTATCAAAAGCCGTAACTTTCAATTGCTGATGAAAGTTTGTGATTCCTTTTTTTTCGCTGGTGTCGATTTTTGTTTTTGCAACAACTTCCAGATTTGGACCAAGCGAATCGGGCAAATGAGGGAAAAAGCCTTGCAAATTCGAAGGAAAAGTAAAATCAATGTCCACCTGAAGTTGTTGACCAATCAAAATAGCATTCGTGTCGATTTTCACTCTCACTTCTTGTGCCAAAAGAGCGATTGAGAACAGACTAAATGAAAAGATAGCCAGCCATTTTTTTATCATGCTCTTCCCTCCCGTTTTTTAAACATTTTCATCAAGGGAACTACATAATCTTGGCCGGTGGAAATTTCGGCTAAGTCAACACCGCTTTTTTTCACAATATCGCGCACTTTAAAGGCAAACTGATTGGCTTGATTGGAAAAGTGGTTTCGAACTTCTTTGCTTGAAGTGTCCACCCACATCCTTTGTCCTGTTTCGGCATCTTTTATTTGAAGCATTCCTACATTTGGTATGGTATTTTCGCGTTCGTCGCTTACGCGAATGGCCATCAAATCGTGTTTATTTCCGGCAATTTTTAGCGCATCCGAATAGGATTCGTCCATAAAATCGGATAGCAAAAAGGCGGTGCACCGTTTTTTGATGGCGTTGGTCAAAAATTTCAATGCTTCCGAAATATTTGTTCCGGAATTGTCTGCTTTAAAATCGACCAGTTCGCGGATAATTCGCAATATATGAGAGCTGCCTTTTTTGGGAGGAATGAATTTTTCAATCTTATCGCTGAAAAAGATAACACCTACTTTATCGTTGTTTTGAATGGCCGAGAAAGCCAAAACAGCTGCAATTTCTGTAATCACATCGAGTTTGAAATTGGTGTTTGTACCAAAATTATTTGATCCGCTCACATCAATCAAAAGCATTACAGTCAGTTCACGTTCTTCTTCAAAAACTTTGATAAATGGTTTATTAAACCGCGCTGTAACATTCCAATCGATTGCACGCACATCATCTCCATATTGATATTCGCGCACTTCGCTGAAAGCCATTCCTCGCCCCTTAAAAACAGAGTGATATTGTCCCGAAAAAACCTGACGAGACAAACCACGTGTTTTTATTTCGATTTTCCTTACTTTTTTGAATATCTCTTTTGCTGTCACGCTCGTGTTCGTTAATTAAGATAAATATTTCCAATGACTTTTTCTCTATCCAAATTGAAAAGAATAAAGTGTTTCTATGGAACCTCCACCGTGTTCAGTATATCATTGATGATATCTTCTGTGGTGATATTTTCGGCTTCGGCTTCGTAGGTCAATCCTATTCTGTGGCGCAACACATCATGAGCCACCGCGCGAATATCTTCAGGAACTACGTAGCCTCTGCGCTTGATAAAAGCAAATGCTTTTGCGGCCAATGCCAAGCTGATACTTGCTCTTGGCGATCCGCCAAAGGCGATAAATCCTTGCAATTTTGCCAGCTTATATTTTTCGGGATAACGCGAAGCGAAAACAATATCGGTGATGTATTTTTCTATTTTCTCATCCATATACACTTCGCGAACCACTTCACGTGCGCGGATAATGTCTGCTGGTTTTACAACGGCATCAATTTTCGCAAACGTATTTTGGATATTCTGTCTCAAAATAAGGATTTCTTCGTCTTGTTTTGGATACGTGATCACCACTTTCAGCATAAAACGGTCCACTTGCGCTTCGGGCAATGGATAAGTTCCTTCTTGTTCAATCGGGTTTTGAGTAGCCATGACCAAAAACGGATCGGGCAATTTATAGGTTTCTTCACCAATTGTTACTTGACGTTCTTGCATAGCTTCCAACAAGGCACTTTGCACTTTTGCAGGAGAGCGGTTGATTTCGTCGGCTAAAACAAAATTGGCGAAAATAGGCCCTTTTTTTATTTGAAACTCTTCTTTCTTTTGCGAATAAATCAATGTTCCGATCAAGTCGGCTGGCAGAAGATCGGGAGTAAATTGAATTCGGCTGAATTTGGAATCAATGGCTTTTGACAATGTTGTAATGGCAAGCGTTTTGGCCAATCCCGGAACTCCTTCAAGTAAAATATGACCGTTCGACAACAAACCAATCAACAAGCTTTCAGTCATGTGTTTTTGGCCAACAATAACTTTATCCATTTCTTTGGTAAGTACTTCAATAAACATACTCTCCAATCGAATACGTTCATTCAATTCACGAATATCTGTTTGCATCATAATTTTAAAATTTATGCGCAAAGATAGACGGCTAAATGGATTTGAAGAAATTAGCGTCGTTAAATTTTGTTAAGGGTTTATTGAAATTCTTTAAGGTTTTTTTAAGAATTGGAACGAAAATGGCTTTCTGCATACATTCGGAATCAACCAATTAGAAAGAAAATAATACCAGAATTGATAAGAATTACAGCAACTATTTTCAGGGAAATCCATTTTGGGCTAAAGTCCGTTTCATCGCTTAGCATAAATTGCCATCACGCTGGCTATTAAGACCAACAAAAGATTGGTATTAAGAAAGCATTTTCAGCATGTTTATTTCGGCTGGCAAGAGATAACGCCAGCTTCCGCGAGATAAATCTTTTTTTGTTAATCCACCAAGAATGACTCTATCGAGTTTCACAATTTCGTAACCCAGATGTTCAAATATTCGGCGAACGATTCGGTTTCTTCCGGAATGGATTTCGATGCCTATTTCTTTTCTGTTTTCGGTATTTTCGACATAAGCCAAATCGTCGGGGACTATAAGACCGTCTTCCAATTCAATTCCTTCCAAAATTTCGGTAAAATGCTGTTTGGTCAAGGCTTTGTCTAAGACAACATGATAAATCTTTTTGATTTTATGACTTGGATGAGTGAGTTTTTTGGTCATTTCTCCATCGTTCGTAAACAAAAGCAAACCGGTGGTATTTCGGTCGAGACGGCCAACCGGATAAATTCGTTCTTGTACCGCGTTTTCCACCAACGACATCACCGTTTTTCGTTCAAAAGGATCGTCCAGAGAAGTGATAAATCCTTTGGGCTTATTGAGCAAAACATACACCAAACGCTCCCGATGAAGCACTTTGTTTCCGTATTCAATCCGATCGCTTTCTTTCACTTTAAATCCCAATTCGGTAACAAGCTGTCCATTCACTTTCACTTGACCAGAAGAAATGAGTTTATCGGCTTCGCGACGAGAACAAACGCCAGAATGGGCCATGTATTTATTGAGTCGAATAAATTCTTCTTCTTTCCGTTGTGTTTGCTCCTTAATTTTGGAGGCATCTACACGCAGTCTTTTGCGCTTTGGTTTTTCGCCTCTGGCTTGGTTTTCGTTCATCATCTTGTTAATTTTAAGATTGCAAAGGTAATTGTTTTTCGCAAACCTAAGCTCAAACTACACGATAAGGAAAGAAGAAAATGGGGTATTTGCAGCAAATAGAATGAACTATAATTGCACTTTATCGATTTTGTGCAAACATGCCATTTTGTATTTGAAGTACGATATCTTAATTCTTAATTTTTAAAACTACTCCCCAAAATACAAACGCTATTCATCTGAGCTAAATGCAGTAAGAGATTACGGGCGAATTAGCTAGGTAGCTGATGTAATGTGGCGTTATTTGTTTTTCTGAAGCCATCATATATGTTTAATGAAAATTCCTTTGTCAGGAAGATGTCCATATATTTTGTGGTTGTTAATTGCCAGATTCCTTAAAAAGACAGTAGATGCTTTATAAATTAGTTTACTAAATAAGAAAGTCAGTGGTGTGCTTATACATAAAAGAACAGTCAACAAATTGTCCTTGAAAAAGTACAATGATGATGCGATAACAGTACTGAGTTTATCGAAGTACC
>DMBV01000030.1 GCA_003445975.1 Bacteroidales bacterium | reverse complement strand
TGGATAAAAACAGAAAAATCATTCGTTTCTCGCTGGCTTCAGAATCTAAATTATACAGTCCCATCGAAAAGATTGCGCCTTTTCTCATTGGTATTTATAAGGATTTTGACGAAGAAGAAAATATTTTGGACAAAGCCAAAAGCAAAGCCGAAGAGACATATAATTCGGTGGTAAATTGAGAGAAATCATTTTGATTTCCGGTTCAGGATGTCCTTGAAAGAAATTGAAAGGGCATACCGAATAGATTTTTAGACGTAAAAAGAAGCCGATATTTGATTTTTTCAAATATCGGCTTCCAATTATAAAAAAATATAAAGTGTTTGCTTACTTATCTTTGTAAGAAGCATCAATGCTGGCTATCATTGCAATATCAACAATTTCGCCAACGGTGGAGCTCAATTGCAAAACGTGAGCTGATTTCCGAAAGCCATTCAAAATAGGACCAATCACTTTATAATCAGTAGAAGATTGTAAAATTTTATAGGCGATATTTCCGGATGACAAATTAGGAAAAATAAGCACATTGGCGCCTTTCTCGGCCAATTTTGAAAAGGGGAAACGTTCTCTTAACAATGTTTCATCCAAAGCAAAATTGGCTTGTAATTCTCCATCTACAATTAAATCAGGATGGTTTTTGTGCAAATACGCGGCTACATCGCGCATGCTGGTTGGCGAAAATCCTTGGTTTGATCCAAAGTTGGAATACGACAATAAAGCAATGCGCGGTTCGATACCAAACTGACGAACCGAGGCTGCTGTTTGTAATGTAATTTCGATCAGCTGATCAACGGTTGGGTTTTTATTTACAGTGGTATCGGCCAAGAATAGCGGCCCTTTTTTCGTTAAGAAAATATACATACCCGATACAATATTGGTATTGTCGGCACGGCCAATAACTTGTAAAACAGGCCGAATGGCTTCAGGATAATTTTTAGTATGTCCAGAAACCAAACCGTCGGCCATTCCTGACTCAACCATAGCCGAAGCAAAATAAGATCGTTGAGCCATTTGATTCAATGCGTCGTCAAAAGTCAATCCTTTTCTTTTTCTTTTTTCAAAAAGCAACTCTGCAAATTGAATTCGTAGATCTTGTTGCTCATTTGCTTTTGGATCAATAATTTCGATACCGCTAATATCTAAATTATTTTCGCGGGCAATCTCGGCAATTTTTTCTTTGTTTCCCAATAAAACGGGTACTGCAAGTTCTTCATTCACAATTATTTCTGAAGCTTTCAGGATTTTGTAATTTTCAGCATCGACAAAAACGATGCGTTTTTTTGCTTTTTGAGCTTTGGCTTTGATTTGGCTAATGAGCGGATTTCCTATACCTAAGCGTAGTTGTAAAGAATTTTTGTAGGCATCCCAGTCTTCAATTGGTTTTTTTGCAATGCCACTTTCCATAGCAGCTCGTGCAACGGCTGGTGCAACAGTTGTTATCAAACGAGGATCGGTTGGCTTTGGTATTAGATAATCGGGTCCAAAAGTTAAATTTCCGCTTTGAAAAGCCTGGTTTACTTCTTCAGGAACAGGTTCTTTGGCCAAGGCTGCCAATGCATAAGCTGCGGCCAATTTCATTTCTTCGTTTATTCCACTTGCCCGCACATCCAAGGCGCCTCTGAAAATATAGGGAAATCCTAAAACATTGTTGATTTGGTTGGGATAATCCGATCTTCCGGTAGCAATAATCACATCGTCACGCGTGCCTTTTGCGTCATCATAGGAAATTTCGGGATTTGGATTTGCCAAAGCAAAAACAATGGGGTTTTTTGCCATGGACTTTAGCATTTCGGGTTTGAAAACGCCCGCCACGGATAAGCCTAGAAATAAATCGGATCCAACAACGGCTTCTGCTAATGTATTCAGATCCCGATCGGTTGCAAATTCCAACTTTTCGATACTTAAGTTGGGTCTGTCTTTTCGAATAACGCCTTTGCTATCAACCATCACAATGTTTTCGGGACGAATTCCCAATTTTTTATAAAGTCGTGTGCACGAGATGGCTGATGCTCCTGCTCCATTGACAACAACGATTAAATCTTCAAGCTTTTTCCCAGTCACCTCGGCAGCGTTGAGCAATCCGGCTGAAGAAATGATAGCAGTTCCGTGTTGATCGTCGTGCATCAATGGAATATTTAATTCTTCCTTCAATCTACGCTCTATCTCAAAACATTCCGGCGCTTTGATGTCTTCCAGATTTATTCCTCCAAATGTTGGAGCAATCATTTTTACGGTTTCAACAAATTTATCGATGTCTTTTGTATCCACTTCGATATCAAAGACATCAATATCGGCATAGATTTTGAAAAGCAATCCTTTGCCTTCCATAACGGGTTTTCCGGCTTCTGTTCCTATATCGCCCAAGCCTAAAACAGCCGTACCATTCGATATTACGGCAACTAAATTTCCTTTTGCTGTGTATTTATACACATCTTCCGGATTCTTCTGAATTTCTAAACAAGGCTCTGCAACACCGGGAGAATAGGCCAGCGATAAATCGCGCTGAGTTGCATGGGGTTTTGTTGGAATTACTTCAATTTTCCCAGGTCTTCCTTCGCTATGATATTCCAAAGCGTCTTTTTTAAATAAATTATCCATGATAAAATTTTTATGGTAGTACTTGTTTTTTTTGCAAAGATAACTACTTTGGTTTATAGGTGGATGATTAATGTGAAACTTATAACAGATTTTTTAAGCTATTATATCAGTTTTTTATTGGCTAAACAGCTGATTTTTGTAAATCTTTAGCAAAAACAATCTACTTGGTTTTATTGGATTGAAAGAAATTTGTTTTAGGTATTTCGGGAATCGATATCGGTTTATTTAGACCTTCCGTTCAATCAATTAATTTGTACTTTTACCTCCAAATAGAGACAAAAATTCTAAAGGATGTACGACTATTTAAACGGAAAATTAATCGAAAAAAATCCCGCCTATGCGGTAATCGAATGCCATGGTGTGGGGTATTTTGTGCACATTTCGCTTCACACTTATTCGGCCTTGCCAAAAGATGAAAATTGTAAACTTTTCACACATCTTATTGTGAGAGAAGATGCTCAGATTTTATATGGATTTAAGGATACTTTCGAACGCAATGTTTTTCGGAATCTACTCAGTGTTTCCGGAGTAGGCGCATCAACAGCACGTATGATATTGTCGGCTTTGAATCCCAATGAGGTTATTGATGCTATTGCGCGCGGCGATGTGGCGATTTTGAAATCGGTAAAAGGAATTGGCCTTAAATCGGCCCAACGCATCATTGTTGACCTAAAAGGAAAGCTGGATATTTCGGGTGATGCCATTGGTATTTTATCCTTTGCACACAATAGCCTGAAAGAAGAAGCGTTATCAGGATTGGTTGTGTTGGGTTTCTCTAAACAAGTTGCAGAAAAGGGAATTGATAAAGTATTGAAAGCGAATCCGGGAATGGAACGTGTTGAACAACTAATCAAGGAAGTCCTTAAATTGATTTAAAAAATTGCTATTGTCGAGATCGAGCATTTAATATTAGAATTATCTTGAAACTGAAGTCGAAAACACCGATACTGAAATTTGTATTCCTTCTTGCTTTTTCATTGGTATTGAGCTATTTGTTGATGGCTAAACCAAAGGAAATTGCATTGATCGAAAAAAAATTGGTTTTGTTTTCGCCCGAAATTCAAGATGAAAGCGCAAGCCCGGATACTTCTGTACTAAGATATCCCATTCCGCCCGACAAAAGTGTTCTTTATTTTGGGGCAAGTCCTCAAAGTCCTTTTTATTTGCGCGATCCAAAAAATCTGGAAAATAAATTTGTTTACGATCCATCGACTGGAAAATATATTTTCACCAGCAAAATGGGCGATTTGAATTATAGACCCAGTCAACAACTCGACTTGGACGAATATCGCAAACTGGAGGCCAGTCAGGCGTTGCACGACTATTGGAACAAACGGTCGAAAGAACGATTGGATCCCGGACAGCAAGGAGGAATTCCGGGCATTCATATTGGAGGAGAGGCTTTTGAACGCATTTTTGGAAGCAATACGATTGATATTCGCCCACAAGGTTCGGCCGAATTGCTGTTTGGCGTGGTAAACAATAAGCGCGAAGATCCGGCTTTAAATGTTCGCCAACAAAGCACGACGAATTTTGATTTCCAACAAAAAATTCAACTGAATGTTTTGGCCAAAATTGGAGATAAAATAGAGTTTAAAGTCAATTACAATACCGAAGCCACTTTCGATTTTGAAAACAAACTCAAACTTAAATACGAAGGGAAAGAAGATGAAATTATCCAACTGATTGAAGCGGGCGATGTAAACCTTCCGCTCACAAGTACATTGATTCAGGGAAGCCAAAGTTTATTTGGGGTGAAATCGAAACTTAAATTTGGAAAACTTACGGTTACGAGTGTTTTTTCGGAACAAAAAAGCCAAACATCTTCCATTACTGTTCAAAGCGGTGGACAAAAAAACGATTTTAATATACGTATCGACGAATACGAAGAAAACAGGCACTTTTTTTTGGCGCAGTATTTTCGCGATAATTATGAACGTGCCCTCGCCGAATTGCCTATCGTCAACTCAAATATAAACATTACAAAAATAGAAGTTTGGCTTACCAATATTGGCGCACCGCTTACCGAAAACAGAAATATTCTGGCACTGCAAGATTTGGGCGAAAAAAAACCATACAATCCATTGTTTAGTGCTGTTACAGCGAGCTATTTGCCCTACAACGAAGCGAACAATCTGAAATCGGTTATCGATAGCAGTCAAGTTCGGAACATCAGCAACATCACTACTTATTTGCAAGGCGGAAATCTAAATCTTGTTTCGGGTATCGATTATGAAAAAGTGGAACTGGCGCGAAAACTGAACCCATCAGAATACACATTGAATCGTAAACTTGGATTTATATCGCTCAATACACGACTCAATCCAGATCAGGTTTTGGCGGTTTCTTTTCAATATACGGTCATTGGCGATCAGAAAATTTATCAAGTGGGCGAATTTTCTGATCAAGGAATTGTGGCTCCCAATTCGCTCATCGTAAAACTGATTAAAAGTACGGCTACCAATACCCGAATCAATTTATGGAAGTTGATGATGAAAAATGTGTATCCTATTGGAGCCTATCAAATCAATAAAGAAAATTTTATTCTAAATATTTTTTATAGCGGAGGAACGGATGGTGTTCCAAAAGCGTATTTATCGGAAGGTCCGGAAACAGTAAAAGGAGTGAATCTCCTGGAAGTTTTAAAACTCGACCGTCTCGACCAGCAACTCAATATTGCTGCCGACGGAATTTTTGATTTTATCGATCAAGCGGCTTTAAATGGAGGAACCATTCAGGCTTCGAACGGGCGAGTATTTTTTCCGGTTCTCGAACCTTTTGGTCAATATCTACGCATCCAATTGGCCGATCCAGTTTTAGCCGACAAATATTGCTACGACTCGCTTTATACATTAACCAAATCGGGCGCACAACAATATCCGGCAAAAAATAAATTTACGCTCAACGGTTCTTATAAATCTTCAACAGGCTCCGAAATTGCTTTGAATGCATTAAATGTACCTCAAGGCTCAGTAAAAGTTACTGCCGGAGGAATCCCGCTGGTAGAAAATGTAGATTATACCGTCGATTATACTTTGGGGCGTGTTCGGATTATCAACGAAGGGATTTTAAATTCAGGAACGCCTATCAATATTTCCATGGAAAACAATGCGTCGTTTAGTTTGCAAACAAAACGAATGATGGGAACACATTTGGATTATGATTGGAATAAAAATCTGCACTTGGGCGGAACATTTTTGAATTTAAGCGAAAAGCCAATCACTCAAAAAACAAATATTGGCGAAGACCCTATCAACAATACCATTTATGGTTTTGATTTAAGCTTTCAAAAAGAATCGCGTTGGATAACAAAAATGGTTGATAAACTGCCTTTTATCGAAACCGATGCTCCATCAACGGTTACTTTTAACGGGGAATTTGCTCATTTTCTTCCCGGTCATTCGCGTGCCATTGGCGTTTCAGGAACCTCTTATCTCGACGATTTTGAGGGAACAAAATCAAGCATTGACTTAAAAATGGTTTCGAAATGGGCGATGGCGAGTACGCCACAAGGTCAAACGCAAGTCGGGATGTTTCCCGAAGCCGCAGTGGGAACAGATTTGCTTTACGGAATGAATCGTGCCAAATTGGCTTGGTATATCATCGACCCCTTGTTTTACGATCAAGGCAATCTTCGGCCACCAAATATCAATACTCAAGAATTATCAAAAGACAATGTGCGTCAAATATTGGAAAAAGAAGTGTTTCCGGCCAAAGAAACTCCCAATGGATATCCTAGCAATATTCCCGTTTTCAATCTGGCTTTTTATCCAACACAACCCGGATTTTACAATTACGATGTAGATGGAATAAACGGAATTTCGGCAGGGATTGACGCCTACGGACAGCTTCTTCAGCCACAAAGTAGATGGGGCGGAATTATGCGCCAAATAGAAACTTCCGATTTTGAAGCTACCAATATCGAATACATCGAATTTTGGTTGATGGATCCTTTTAGTGAAAATACGAGCACTCAAGGTGGCCAATTGTATTTCAATTTGGGCGATATTTCGGAAGATTTGTTGCGCGATTCCCGAAAATCGTACGAAAATGGCCTTCCAACTTCCGAAGTGATCGAAAATGTTGACAATACCATTTGGGGACGCGTTCCGCTTCTTCAATCGCTGGTGGATGCTTTTGATAACAGGCCGGCTTCCCGACCTTTTCAGGATGTGGGTTTGGATGGATTGAGCGATACAGATGAACGCAATTTCTTTCAGCAGGTGTATCTGAATAAAATAAGTACACATTATGGCCTGAGCTCCCAAGCATTTGTTCAAGCAAATGAAGACCCTTCGTCAGACAATTTTCATTATTTCCGAGGAACGGATTACGACGAAAGCGAAAAATACAGCAGTATATTGGAACGGTACAAAAAATACAACGGACTGGAAGGAAATAGTCCGGCTTCAGAATTTACCAACGAAACCTATCCAACATTGGCTACTACATTGCCCGACGCAGAAGATATCAATAACGACAATACACTTAGCGAAGCAGAACGTTATTTTCAATACAGCATCGATTTGCATCCCGACAATATGGAAATCGGAAAAAATTTCATCACCGATATCCGCGAAGGAAACGGAAGTTTGGAGAAAGAAAACGGCGATCCCGTGCTTACAAAATGGTATCAGTTCAAAATCCCAATCCGAAGTCCAAATAAAGTGGTGGGCGCTATAAACGATTTCAAGTCCATTCGGTTTATGCGGATGTTTATGAAGGGCTTTACAGAACCTACAGTACTTCGTTTTGCTACTTTGGAATTGGTGCGAAGCGATTGGCGTCGATATCGTTATGATTTGCTCAGCCCCGGCGAATACATTGCCGACGACATTCAAAGCGAAACGGTTTTTGATGTTGCTGCCGTGAATATTGAAGAAAACGGAAGCAGATACCCGATTCCCTATGTGATTCCTCCCGGCATTGAAAGAGAAATAAATATCGGAACAACCAATCTTCAAAGACAAAACGAACAGGCCATGCAAATTGTTACGCGCGAGCTTTTGGATGGAGATGCACGTGCCACATTTAAAACGGTCGATTTCGATTTTAGGCGATACAAAAGACTTAAAATGTTTGTTCATGCGGAGAAAATGAAGGCCGAAGATAGACTTGAAGACAACGATCTAACCATATTTATTCGTTTAGGTTCCGATTTTACCGACAATTATTATGAATATGAAATCCCTTTGAAATTGACCGACTGGGGAACTTCCGATCCGGAAGCAATTTGGCCCGAAAGCAATCGGTTCGATATTGATTTGGATCGGCTGGTGAATGTGAAACTGAACAGAAATATTGCCGATCGGGAAAGCATGAGTTTGCTCACATCTGTGCTTTATTCCGAAATGGATGGGGAGAATAAAATTACCGTAAAAGGCTCGCCAAGTTTGAGTGATGTAAAAGCCATTTTGATTGGTGTACGAAATCCTAAAAAAATCTCTTTGAATAGTCAGGACGATGGATTGCCCAAAGCGGCCGAAATTTGGATTAACGAATTGCGATTGAGCGATTTCGACAATAAATCGGCTTGGGCAGCAACCGCACGGGCCAAAATCGATTTTGCCGATTTGGGAAACCTGATTGTTTCGGGAGCAAAGAGCACTGCCGGATTTGGTAGTTTGGAAAGCGGCATCAGCAATCGCCAACTCGACGATATCACCAATCTGGATGTGGCTACAAATTTGGAAATGGGTAAATTTTTGCCCGAAAAATGGGGAATACGCATTCCCTTGCATTTTGATTTTTCTGAAAGTAAATTCAATCCGGAGTTCAATCCGCTCGACCCGGATGTTAATTTTATGACTTATCTGGATACCTATACCACAAAATCAGAAAGGGATTCGGCACAGCGAATTGCCCAAGACTTGAGTTTGCGAAAGAACATCAATTTTATTAATGTTCGCAAAGATAGAACTGGCGCAAATTTGGCGAATGCACACTTTTATGATCTCGAAAATTTTGATGTTTCATATTCTTATTCTGAAATATTTCATCGAAATATGGATATTGAATATCACCTGAAAAAAACCTATCGTGGCGGATTGGGCTACAATCTGAATCTGAATCCAAAACCCATCGAGCCCTTTAAGCGGACAAAAGTATTTAAGGGAAAAAACTGGGCGATGTTACGCGATTTCAATTTTTATCTTCAGCCGCGCCTTTTCACTTTCAGAACCGATGTAAATCGTTTGTATGAAGATAAACGACTTCGTAACAAAAGCATTGGCGATATTCCAATTCGGTGGACTTGGAGCAAGCAATTCGATTGGAACAGAGCCTATAATTTGCGCTACGATATTACACGCAGTCTGAAACTGGATTATGCTGCAAATGCCGCCGCTTATATTCACGAACCGGAAGGAAGAATAGATCGTTCGGACAATCAATACATGATTGATTACCGCAATTTTGTCCTGAACAGCGTGTATTCGGGCGGAAAGATGAATCGCTTTGATCAAAATACAGGATTGAACTACACTTTGCCTATCAATAAAATTCCTTTGTTTAGCTGGGTAAATGCCACCGCGCGTTATCAAAGCGAATACCATTGGACGGCTTCGCCATTGAGCCTTCAGAGCCGTTTTGGAAATAGCATCGAAAACTCAAGCTCTGTCCAATTGAACGGTAGTTTCCGTATCAGTAATTTGTATTCAAAAGTCCCCTATTTAAAAAAGATAACAAGTCCTCAGCGTGTTCCAGCGCGCGGCATGAATACTTCGCCACCCGACAGAACAAAAACGCCGCCGCAGAACCTGAAGAAAGAAAGCCTTGCTTTAAAAGTGTTGAAAGAAAGTTTGAAAGTTTTGATGATGTGGAAAGATGCATCCATAACCTATTCCGAAAACAGAGGAAACTATTTGCCCGGTTTTATGCCCGAACCCGATTTGTTGGGAACAAACTGGTCGAAGATGGCTCCCGGATTGGGCTATGTTTTTGGTCTGGAAAACGACATTCGGTATCAGGCCGGAGTCAATGGTTGGCTTTCGACCGATTCGGCCCAAAATCAAATGAGCCTGAACAAATTCAGCACCGATCTGAATTTACGTGCCACTTTGGAGCCGATAAAAGATTTTAGGATTGAGCTTTCGGCAACGCGAACGTCGGCGTCTATTTCGGAAGATTATTACAAATGGTCGGACGAAAATTTTGGCTTCGAATCGTTTGCTGCCATGGAAAGAGGAAGTTTTAGTATGTCTTATTTAACAATCGGAACGGCGTTTAAAAAAATCAATAAAGACAATAGTTCGGAGCCATATAGCAATATGCGCGATTATCGCTTTGAAATTGCCGATCGTTTGGCACACGAAAATCCAAACTGGAATGGATTGTACAACGACACTACAGGTTTCCCAATTGGTTATGGTTTCACTTCGCAAGATGTTATTCACAATGCTTTTTTGGCGGCCTATACCGGCAAATCGCCTCAATCTGTTCGACTTGGGTATTTTCCAAATATTCCGTTGCCCAATTGGCGTATTACCTACAAAGGACTCTCGGATATTCCCTTGTTAAAAAAATGGTTTAAGAACATTACGCTTTCACATGCCTATCGTTCGTCCTACAATATTGGCTCTTATATTTCGAATATTCAATACCAAGAAACCAATGGATTTGCGTCGGCTTACAACGACAACTACGATTTTAATGCCAAATACGACATTGCTCTGCTTTCCATTTCCGAACAATTTAGTCCCTTAATTCGTGTAAACGCTACTTTGAACAACAATATGTTGCTGAATTTGGAAATCAAACGATCGCGAAATTTATCGCTCAGTTTTGTGAACAATCAACTTACCGAGGTTGTAAGTCAGGAATATGTTGTAGGATTTGGATATAGAATAAAGGGAGTAAAAATGAAATTTTTGAGTGCAGGAGGAGGCAACAGCAAACAACAAGTAAATAGTGACCTGAATTTGAAGGCCGATTTTTCTTTGCGCGATAATCGGACAATTTTAAGACGCATCGATCAGAATATTGATCAGGTTTCGTCCGGACAAAAAGTATTTTCGCTTAATCTGTCGGCTGATTATATGCTTAGTCAAAGGATGACCATGCGTTTTTATTACGATCAAGTAATCAACAATCCCTATATGGCCAATCAATACCGCAATTCGAGCACCAACGGCGGAATTAGTTTGCGGTTTACTTTGGCTCAGTAAACAGATCCATTATTTTGGGGCTTTTGTTGATGATTCAAAAAAAACGGAACACTTTTGAAACACTCCATGCAAATGCTTCGTAGCGTTCGTTCCGACCTAATAAAAANNCTCAAAAACAAATATCACAGCTATTTGAAAAAGATTCGGATACCATTGGCCTACACTTTAAAAACATTTATGAATCAGGTGAATTACAAGAAACTTCAACTACCGAGGAATTCTCGGTAGTTCAAATTGAAGGAAAAAGAAAAGTAAACAGAAAACTAAAGCACTATAATCTTGACGCAATTATATCTGTTGGTTATAGAGTGAATTCAAAACGAGGAGTTCAATTTAGAATATGGGCAAACAAAATACTAAAAGACTATCTGATAAGTGGTTATTCAATAAATGAGAAAAGATTGATTCAGCAAAATGAACAGCTAAAAAAATTGCAGGAATCCGTTAAAATTCTGGGAAATGTTTTAAACTTTAAAGAATTATCAAGTAACGAGAGTGTTGGTTTATTAAGAATTATTGCGGATTATGCTTATGCTTTAGATATTTTAGATAAGTACGATTATCAAAACCTGACAATTCAATCAACTTCCGGAAAAGAAACTTATCAATTAACCTATAACGAAGCAATTGCTCAAATTAAATTGACTAAAAAATTCTATGGAAATAGTGAGCTTTTCGGCAATGAAAAAGACGAATCATTTAAAAGTTCAATTGCCACTATTTATTCAACCTTTGATGGAACTGATTTGTATCCAAGCATTGAAGAAAAAGCTGCAAACTTACTTTATTTTGTTACCAAGAATCATTCTTTTTCCGATGGGAATAAGCGAATTGCAGCATTCTTGTTTCTCTATTTTATGGAACGAAACAAAATTCTATTTAATGAAAATGGCACAAAAAGAATTGCAGATAACGCTTTAGTAGCTTTAACTCTAATGATAGCTGTTAGCAAACCCGAAGAGAAAGAAATAATGATAAAAGTAATTGTAAACCTCATTAATAAAAATAACTAAACCACGGAACGAACGAATCGAATGCAATCCGACACCCAGCTGCGATTTACAACCCAGTAGGAACCAAACAAAAGAANNACCCCTTTGGCTTAAAACACCAAGGATATAACTTTGTTGTTACTTCCAATACAAATGCTGTTGCAGGAAAATTTAAATACAACGGCAAAGAGCTTAACGATGAGTTGGGTTTGGATTTGTATGATTACGGGGCGAGGTTTTATGACCCGGCTTTGGGAAGATGGCATGTGATGGATC
>DMBV01000007.1 GCA_003445975.1 Bacteroidales bacterium | reverse complement strand
CACAATGTGCCGCAGCTAGCTCTAGGCCGGGAGATTAACTCCGAATTTCACGCGTGGTTCGCCGCTCAAATATACACTTTCCTGTCGGGCGGGCATCAAAACCCCGGCTTAGGGCTAGGTGCTATTATGCAACGTATTTATTCTATTTTCGCTATTAATTGTTTTCTTGCAATCAAATAATTTATTCTTGAAGTGTTTAAATCCTTTATTTCTACCACAACATCAACATAAATATTCGTTTCCCATTCTGGCCCATCTTTGCTTATTCTGCATATTTTAAATATTGGCATATAATTGTCTTCCTTAGGTTTTGGATTTGATATCCAAATTTGTTCTTTATTAATTACATAAAGGGTTTTAATTTCAAAATTATTAGAAATAAGTAAACTGTCTATACTTNNCCGCAATTGCGTTTATTTCTCATATAATCTAATCGTGAAATCATGGCTAGAATGTTTTGCGTTAATGCTGTATTATCAAAAGTACAATAATATTTTGAATGCCACTGAATATGAGATGATCAAATATATTAGTATTTGGTTTAAGTGTAGGAAAACATACAAAGCCATATTGCTTTTTTTGTAATTCGCAGATTCACCAATCAATTGAAATTTTTAATTTAATAATGAAGTTAAACGTTGGTCTGCTAACCAAAATGGGATGAATTGCTAGCGCCTTCTGAAAAAATATTTTTTTGAACAACCATCCTCGTAGCAAAAAATTCAAAACCTGTTGTGGCTATTTGGCTCTTGTTTTGAAAGAGTACATTCGGTAAAATATCCTGAACGGAAAAGGTTTCGTTGAAGAGCGATTAAACAGAAAAGCCTCCAAAATTTTATTTTCTGAAGGCTTTTTAACTGATTTCTTGGTTGTTACAGGAAACGAGTGTTTGTCTAGTTGGTCGTCCATTTGCCATGGTTTTGCTATGTTCAATCGACTGAAGTGCTAGATAATTATTCCCAAACTTAATTAGGTTTTCCATTTCCTTGCGAAAAGTCACGCTCAGTTAGGTAAAACAATCGTGCTCTTTTAGTCTTTTGAGCCATTGTTATGCTCGGCCAATCGAGTTTCAATATGAATAGTACTTCCGTAATAATAATTACCGTGGCTTTCGCTTTTCAGGATGTAGGTATAATAGGCCATAAATCGAAAAAAGGAGATGCTTTTTCGAACATCTCCTTCGTTTGGCGGAGAAAGAGGGATTCGAACCCCCGGAGGTGTAACCCTCAACGGTTTTCAAGACCGCCGCATTAGACCGCTCTGCCATTTCTCCGCTGCAAAAATACTGTTTTTTTCAGTTTATCAAACGTATTGTCTTTATTTTTGGGCAAGCACGATATTTGCTTTTATTTCAACATCTTAATTGAGCATAAACAGAATATTATCTATATTTCTTTTGACAAAAAGGAGATTTGTCGCCTTAAAATACTTCTGGAATGTAATTTAAAAGTCCTTATTTTCGTACTTTCGCCTTTCAATCAAAAGTTGTTAATGACTCTACAAACTGCCATTGTTATCCTGAATTGGAACGGGAAAAAATATTTGAACGATTTTCTTCCAACGCTATTGAAATATCTGCCCCAATCCGCTGGCGTGTTTGTGGCCGACAATAACTCATCCGACGATTCGATCGATTTTATAGAAAAGAATTTTAGTTCGATTGAACTCATTAAGCTGAAAGAAAATTTTGGTTATGCCCAAGGCTATAATGAAGCGTTAAGGCAAATTGATGCTAAGTATTACATTCTGTTAAATTCGGATATTGAGGTTACCGAAAATTGGATTGAACCGATTATTGAGTTTCTTGAACAAAACGAAAATGTGGCAGCTTGTCAGCCCAAAATAAAATCGTGGCATCAGCCTGAGTATTTTGAATATGCCGGTGCGGGAGGTGGTTTTATCGATTTTTTGGGTTATCCATTTTGTCGCGGACGGATTTTTCAAGAAATGGAAAAAGATTTTGGGCAATACAACGACACAATCGAAGTGTTTTGGGCGAGTGGTGCCTGTATGTTTGTGAGAGCAGATGTGTTCCACAAATTAAACGGTTTCGATGAAGATTTTTTTGCTCACATGGAAGAAATTGATTTCTGTTGGCGTGCCAAAAATATGGGTTATAAAGTTGTTTATCATCCCGCATCTACCGTTTATCACATTGGCGGCGGCACTTTGCCAAAGAGCAATCCGATGAAAACCTATTTGAATTTTCGCAATAATTTTTGTTTGCTTTACAAGAATTTGCCTCAAAAAAAATTATTTATTGTTTTCTTTTATCGTCTTTTGCTTGATGGAGTAGCTGCCTTTAAGTTTTTGCTTGATGGCGGTTTTAAAGATTTTGTAGCGGTGATGAAAGCCCATTTTTATTTCTATAAAAACTGGCCAAAACTAAAGAGAAAAAGAAAAATGCTTACCCAAAAACAGGTTTCAGGAATTTATCTAAAAAACATTGCTCTGAATCATTTTGTTGGAGGAGTGAAACGTTTTGATGAATTAGATTCCGAAAAATTTTCAAAATAAATTATGAAACGCGGCCAATTGGAAACATATCCTGTCAAAATTTTGCTCGCTTTTACAGAAGCTGTTGGAGGGAACGAAGATCTTTTTGATTGGCTTTTGAAAAATAATTATCCCGAATTGGCGGTTTTGTCGAAATCGTTGCGTGGCGGTGAAGCCAGCAATATTTGGCTAATTGAGCATAATTTCCCTCAATTTGCCGCTTTTGATGCTGCTATTCACAGCGATGTGAGAGCTCTCATTTGGCTAAAAAGACACAATTTTATTTTTTTAATTCGATTGGCAGATGCATCAAGAGGTTCGGAAACTGCGATCGATTGGTTCCAAAAACATGATTTAAAGCTTTTTGTGCTTCTTGCCAAAAAGATTAAATCATTTGTCGATAACCAGGTTTTTGATGTTCACAAAAGGCGCTTTTAATGCGCGAAATCGAAGGCAGGAAGAAAAACGGTGAATTTTGCGCCTATACTTCGTCCTTTTTCTACCACTATTTTTCCTTTATAACTTTCAATTGTTTTTTTGCAGAATTTAAGTCCAATCCCGGTGCCTATTGGTATTTGTTCCAATGCATTTGGATCCGATTTTAAGGGTTTTGTGGTAAAGAATGAATCGAAAATCTTATCAATTATTTCCTCAGGAATTCCCGGTCCATTGTCTTCGACCGAAAACCAATGAAAGCTGCCGTCGGATCCTGATTCTATTCTCACCATTGGATTGGGAGTTTTATACATTGCATCCATGGCATTTTTTATCAGGTTTTCGAAGATTTGTGCAATGTCGCCCTGCAAAACGAAAACAGGTAATTTTTCGACTGAGAGATGGAAGTGTTTTTCCACTTGGTTTTTGAATTTTAGATCTACATCCAAGAAATCTAATTCTTGCTGTATTATTTCGTTCAAATCGCAAATCGCATTTTCTTGCATTTGATCTGTTCGGCTTTTTCGAAGCATCGATTCCAAGTTGCTGGCCATTTTCCGCAAGACTTCGCTATTCAATTCCAATATTTGCCAAACTTCGGCCAATTGATTTATTAATTGTTGGCCATGAATTCCTTCGTTTATTTTGTCGTTCAAATCGGCATGCATGGCATGAATCAAATCATTGGCTGCCAAAGCACTCGAAATTGGCCCACGAATATTGTGGACTACACCTTGAATAAACTGAGCCAAAATAGATTCTCTTTCCTTTTTCAGTAGCTCGTTGGTTCTTTGTTCCACTATGACTTCCAACTCTTTGTTGTAGGCTTTTATTTGTTCTCTATCCAGTTTTGCTTGCAAATGGTTTTTTACCCGTTCAATTACTTCTAGCTCTTCAAAAGGTTTGGTAATGTAATCGACGCCTCCCACTTTAAAACCGTTCACTTTATCGCTGGTATCGTTTTTTGCAGTTAAAAATATAACGGGAATATCCTTGGTTCGTTCGTCGGCTTTCAGGTTTTTGCAAATCGAAAAGCCGTCTTCGTCGGGAAGCATCACATCAAGAAGGATAAGGTCTGGAATGGTTTTGTGGAGCAATTGATACGTTTCTGCGCCACTCGTGGTTAAAGCGAAGGAATAGCCTTGGTTTTTAAGAATGGCGCCTAGAACTTGAATATTTTGGGGAATATCATCAACAAGCAGGACAAGTGGGTTCTTTTTCATACATTATTTTTTTAATCTGTTCAAACTGTGGTTATTTTTTTACGCTTTTTGACTTCGAAACCTACAAATCTAAAGTATTTCAATCAGATTTACTAATGGCTTTAAACTTTGCTGCAATCTGCTGTAAGCCAAAGATGTCGAAGGTTTCAACGGCTAAATTGATATCAGAAATGATTTTTGAAAGTTCGGCCAATTCCGACAATTTGTGTTTTGCAACAATTTGCCGAAGATGTAAAGAAAACAGCTTCCAGTCGTCCAAAATATAAACGCCTTCTACCTGTGCAAACGCATGGGTTATCTTGTTTCGAATGGTTTTTGGAATTAAATCAAAATCCAGCTTGCTTATTGAAACGTTTTGTATTTCTGTTTTTGTGGCCGATTGATAACTTCCATTTTCTGCAAATTGATAAGGGAAAATCCATTCAGCTACGATCGTTTTCTCTTTCTTCGAATTCGGTGCAATCCGAAAAGTGCCACCCAGTTTTTCTGCAATAGCTCGTATGTAAAAAAGATAAAAGGAATGGAAAGTAAAGTGTTTTATATCCAAGGCGTGATTGAAGAATGCATTGTATTCATTTATTTCAAAAAACAGCTCCTCAACATTGGCTTCTGAATAGCTAATTTCAAATTCAAAATGGCTATTTCCATCGCAACTCACTTTCAAAATACTGTTGGAATCTTTGTGGTATTGATTTATAATGTAGAAAAAAAGATCGAAAGAAGTTTTAAAATAATCGTTGTCACAATTAATTGCAATTTCAGAAAGTTTGGTATCCGAATGAAGGATTTGGAAAACATCATGCTCTTTGGGGTGATGTCTGAAATAATCGGTAATAAATTCAAGCGGATTGATCAAATTGGATTTTGGCAAAAAATCGAAATGGCCAAATTCTTTAATCTCCATCAAAAGCTTGGTGTTTTTGAACAATTCGCGCGCATTGAACCCAATGCGTTCGATGAGCAAGCGTTCTGTTTCTTCAAAGCTATCCGCTTCGCTCAATACATCGGAAAAGCCAATAATGGCATTGTATTGATTGAACAAAGTATGTTTCAACCGCACAAAGACGTCTTTGTTGATCTTCTCTTCCAATTGCAAATCAAACTCTAAAAAGTCATCCACTTCTCTGTTAAAATTGACCACGTATATTTGAGTGAGAAAATCGAAATTCGGCAAATTTCCCCATCCTTTGTTTTTATTCAATCGAAGAAAATTTTCAAAGCGAGTGAGCAGTATTTCATCGCCATTTGCTGCAACGCTTTTTCTGTTTCGAATCGTTTTCTCCTGATTGATATTATTCAATTGGATTTGGATCGTAAATGCATTAAAACGATGTTGCTTTAAATTATTTAGCATCTTTGCAAATCATTAGGTGATGATGCGCTAAAGTACAGATATTATCCTTAAAATGATTGGCATGAACTATAAATTTCCGATTCAGAATGAAAGATTTTACGCAAGGCAAAATTTTTAAACAGATCTTTTATTTTGCAATCCCGATTGTGTTTTCCAGTTTACTTCAGCAGCTTTATAGTATAGTCGATAGTATTTTTATTGGTCATTATGTTGGGAAGGAAGGCTTGGCTGCTGTTGGAGCTTCTTTTCCGCTTATTTTTGCTTTGGTTTCGTTTGTGATAGGAATCGCGTCCGGAACAACGGTTGTTATTTCGCAATACACGGGCGCAAAACACATGAGTTCTGTCCGAAAAGCGGTGGACACCATGTATATTTTCATGTTTTTTGGAGGAATTATTCTAACCATCGTTGGCATTGCCATTTCTCCTTCTATTTTCAGGCTTATCAAACTCCCTGAAGAAGTAATTCCCGTAGCAATTGAATATATCAGTATTTATCTTTTGGGAAATGTATTCTTTTTTGGTTTTGCCGGTACAAACGCCATTTTGCGAGGTATTGGCGATAGTAAAACGCCTTTTTATTTTACTCTGGTGGCCACTTTGATCAATGTTTTTTTAGATTGGTTGTTTATTGCTGTGTTTGGTATGGGCGTTCGGGGAGCCGCTTTGGGAACCGTTATTGCGCAAGCAGGTGCATTTCTTACGGCTATTCTTTATTTAAATCGAACACACGAACTCATAGGTTTGCGCATTAAGCAATTGGTTTTCGATATGAAAATATTTAAAGAAAGTTTGCGAATTGGGCTGCCTACTGGTGTGCAGCAAACTTTTGTGTCGTTGGGAATGATTGCGCTTTTTAGCATCGTAAATGGTTTTGGAACCGATGTGGTGGCCGCGTATTCCATTACCTTACGAATAGAATCCATTCCGTTGATGCTTTCGATGAGCTTTGCAGCCGCAATAGCTCCATTTGTCGGACAGAATATTGGAGCAAATCAAATGGATCGGGTTATTAAAGGATATCGGTCGACACTTTTGATGACAAACATAATTTCTTTGTTGATCAGTTTGCTGTTTCTGAGTTTTCCTCGATTGATTATTCAAGCGTTTACTTCCGACGTCCATGTGATTGATATTGCAGTAGAATACATGTACATTGTAGCTCCATTTTATATTATTTTTTCTACCATGTTTGTGCTTACCGGAACACTGAGAGGTGCTGGTGCTACCTTGGTTCCCATGTTCAGCTCTTTGCTGGCTCTTTGGGTTTTTCGTATCCCCGTTTCCTATTATTTGTCCGAAAGTATGGGAAGAAGTGGCATCTGGTGGGGAGTACCTATTGGTTGGACCATCGGAATGCTCATTTCGTATTTCTATTATAAGTTTGGAAACTGGAAAAATTCAAGAGTTAAAATTGATCCAATTCTGTTTGAAGCCGAAACTACTCAGTCAGTGCCCGATTAAGAAAATCATTCAATGCTTTCATGGCTTTAAAAACAGGAAGTATTTCGTCGATAAAATGCTCGTCAAAGAGCAACTTTTTATCTAAAGGAAATAATACGGTAAAGCTTTTTAGTTTGATCAATTCGATCAATTCAGAATCGGCATCAAATCCTTTTGGTGGGCGAACCAAGGTTTCGCCTACAATTTTATCAAAATATTTTTTGAAATCGGGAGCTTGAAGCACCGCGTTCATTTCGTTTGCCGAATAATAAATTTCTTGTCGAATGGCTTTTAGTCGAACAGAGTCGGGAAGGTATATTCCTCCACCTAAAAAAGAATTCCCGGGTTCAAGATGTAGATAATATCCTGCATTTCCGCTATTTCGGCCTCCTTTAACTATAAATCCGCCCATATTGGTTTTGTAGGGCTCTTTGTTTTTCGAAAAGCGCAAGTCGCGTTGAATCCTGAAAATACATTGTTTAGCCGCAATTTTATCCGCTCCTAAGTCAAAAGTGGAGATACCCCGGATCAATTCGCTTATCAAACGAACCATGGCAGCATGAGCCTGCTCGTACTGAGGTTTATTCCTCACAAACCATTCCCGATTATTATTTTCAGCCAACTCAGTTAAAAATGATAAAATAAATTTTGTCTCCATCTATTTTCGGCTTGCTTCGCAAAGGTTTTACATTAAAAAATAATCTATATTTACTAACAAATATAAGTATAAATGCTATGAAGCATGCATTTCTGTTTTTCCTGTTTTTTTTCTTTTCCGTTTTTGCGATGGCCATTCAGCCCACTTTGCCAATCGGTGCAAAAGCGAACGCTATGGGAGGCGTAAGTCTGTTGCCGGCCGATTTTTGGTCGGTTTTCAACAATCCAGCCGGACTTGCCTCCCAGCACTCTTTTGCCGGAGGATTGGCTTTCGACAGCTATTTTGCCATCGATAAAAATTTAAGTCTAAAATCGGCTGCTATTCTCCTGCCAACCAACAGCGGAACTTTTGGATTAAACCTAAATTATTTTGGCTTTAGTGCTTACCACGAACAAAAAATTGGGCTTGCATTTGGGAAACAATTGGGCGAAAAAATTTCTGTTGGTATTCAGTTGGATTACCTTTCTGTTTCTATTGGGAATGATTTGGGAAGCGCTTCGGCTTTTACCTTCGAATTGGCAATGATTGCTCAGTTAACCGAGTCGCTCAGTTTGGCAAGTTATATTTACAACCCCTTGGCAGTTAAAATTGGAAAAATAAATCCTGAAATTACACCTGCCATTTTTAGGCTTGCCGCGGCCTATAAAATTGATGATGCGCTTTTGTTGGTTTCGGAATACGAACAAGGACTCAATGATCGCGGAATGTTAAAAATTGGAATGGAATATCAATTGATTGAGCAGATTTTTGTTCGAGGAGGACTGTCAACAAATCCAAATCTTTTTAGTTTTGGTTTTGGTCTGAATCTAAAAGGAATGGCCGTCGATTTTGGCACAACGTATCATCAAACACTTGGGTTTTCCCCAAAAGTGGGAATGTATTATCGGATAAACTAAACAAATTCAATGGCTCTTTCAAAAAAATCAATTCGCTTAGTGTTGTTGATCATTTGCTTACAAATGCCACTTTTTCTTTTTTCTCAAAGCGAAGCGATCCAGCGAACCATCGAAAATTTGAGTGAAACCCAAGAAGCCGCAATCGATTTTAGCGAGTTGATTGATGAGTTGGAAAATATTCAAAATAATCCTATCAACCTGAATTCGGATCAAATAACACTTCTTTATCAGTTGTTTTTGATCGACGAAAACCAGCTCGAGAATTTGCAAAATTATATCCGCGACAATGGCAGCTTATTGTCTGTTTTTGAATTGAGTGCTATAGAAGGCTTTTCGCAAGAAAAAATAGACCGATTACTTCCATTTGTTGAAGTGAAACCCATCGTACAATTCCAATTTCCTACCTTAAAACAGCTGAGCCAACATGGTCGTCACGATCTGCTGATGCGGTACCAGCGTATTCCCGAAAATCAAGTGGGCTATTCAAGTGCGGAGGACAGCATAAATTTAAATTCTTTTTATTTAGGAAACGCCGACAAGTATTATCTAAAATACAAATATTCCTATTCCAATAAGTTTCAGATGGGCGTTACAGCCGAGAAAGATGCAGGAGAACTCTTTCTTAAAGAGCCAACGAGTGTAGCGATTCAAAACGAAATTGATGCCTATTTTAATAAAGGTTTCGATTTTGCGAGCGTTCATTTGTTTGGTCAAAACCTGGGTATTGTTAAGCAATTGGTCATTGGCGATTATCAACTGCTTTTGGGACAGGGATTGACACTTTGGACAGGTTTGTCGTATGGAAAGAGTGCAGATGCTGTACAGCTAAAGAAATTCGAAAGTTTTATCAAACCCAATACTTCGGCCAATGAAAATGGTTTTTTGCGTGGCGCAGCAGTTCATTTTGGTCAAAAAAACTGGTCGGCTTTGGTTTTCTTTTCAAAAAATCAACAAGATGCAAGTGTGCAAATAGATGAAAATGGCAACGAATATGTTTCGGGCTTGCTCAACACCGGATTTCATCGGACAGTTTCGGAATTGAGACAGAAAAACGCAATGAACATTCAGCTTTATGGCGGACGATTGAAATATACGTTTAATAATTTTGCTTTGGGATTTACGGCCTATACAGCCACATTCTCCAAAGTGATAAAAACAGAAATCGCGCCCGACAATTTGTACGATTTTAGAGGAAGCTCTCAGTCGAATTTTGGCCTAGATTATGGATTTAATTTTTGGAAAGCTCATTTTTATGGTGAGTTTGCCTACAATTCGGATGGCGGAAAAGCTATGTTGAGCGGAGTAAATATTCCTTTTCTGTCGCGGATGCAATTGACTTTGTTTTACCGAAATTATCAAGCCGAATACCATAATTTGTATGCCACAGCCTTGTCCGAAAATGGCACTGTTACAAACGAGCGAGGTTTTTTTGCGGGAACAGCCATCGATCTGACTAAGAAAATCCGCTTGCAGGCATATACCGATTTTTTTTCGTTTCCTTGGCTGAAATATAGTCAGGATGCTCCATCAGGCGGTGTTGAATATCGCTTTCAGATTTTCTACGAACTGCAACGAAACACCAATTTTCATTTCAAATTTCGCTATAAACAAAAAAATGTGAATACCACGGCGGTTCTTTCGGATGCAAACAATTTTTTGATTGATCAAACAAAATTCAATTGGCAGTTGCAATTCAATTATGCTCTAAACGATTACTTCACTTTCAAAAACAGAATCGAAATTGTTCAATTCAACGAAGAATTTTCGGCAAATAGCGTTGGTTATATGGTGTATCAAGATATTGCTTACCGGGCACCAAATCAAAAGTTTGGCAGCAATACCCGTTTGGCTTTGTTCAACACGGATACGTATGCCAGCGCCATTTATGCCTACGAAAATGATGTGTTGTATGCTTTTAGTATTCCTGCTTATGCAGGGCAAGGTTGGCGATTTTATCAACTAATCCATTACGACATCAGTCGGAATATTACTTTTTGGATTCGTTATAGCTTGAGTTATTATCCAAATCAAAATACAATAGGAAGTGGTTTGGACGAAATAAGTGGACAAACGAAGTCGGAAATAAAAGCCCAACTCCGCATCAAAATTTAAAGGCAAGACCCAATCCGAAATTCTGCTTTGTTTGCAGATGAACCGTTTCTCCAACTTTTGTTCGCTGGCCATTGATTAGATCAAAAACAGGAACTTTTATATTGTGGTCGTAAATAGTACGTACATAAATATTGGCTACTATAAATTTGTTAATCGCCATATCCAGCCAAGTTTCCCAATCAACATCCACATTCCACCGATTTGCTATTTCCGGATCCAGATAATTGTTGTACAACATAAGTTTGGTATTCAAATCGATTGATTTGTTTATTTTTCCTTTGTATTTGGCAATGATGCTAAATCCAAACTCCGATTTATGGGTTTTTCCGGGAACAAGAATGTTTCCTAAAGTATCTACCAGGGCGGGCGTAACTCCATATTTTCCTTCATTGGCGAGGTTCTGATTTTGAACAAAGGTGATTTTTCCTGCCAAAGGAGATGCGTACAAGGATAGGTATTTGATTGGTTTGTATTCGATACCCAAAGACATATTTAAATATCCCGGAGCCAAAAAGTCGGAAACCACTACACTGTCGTTTGGATACGCAAAACCTTGAATGTACTGAGTGGAGAAATTTGTATTAAAACTATAATACCATTTTTCCGAAAACTGCAAACCCAAAATGGACGAAAAATTCAACTTGTCTTCGGTTTTTTTTGTCTTGGAATACTGAAAAACCTGAACTCCAAGCACCGATTGAAAATTGTTTTCAAATTTTATTTTCCCTTTGAGGTAATTGGCCGATAAGTCGATAGATCCGGCTCCGGTCAAAGAGCTTTCGCCACCATCCGACCAATAGGAAAGCACAATAGTATTGATGTTTAAGCGAGTACGGCCTTCAAATTTCCAGAAAACCGTACTGTCGTATTTTTTTATGGAATCAATGTGAATAATGATTGCTTCCAATTCTCCATCCTTTTCTCCGGCATACAGTTTGACTGGCAAAACAAGTAGTAGTAGGAGAACAAGCGAGTAAATTCGTTTTGTCAAAGAAAATTGCCTCATGCTGCAAAAATATAAATTATTGTTTGCTGCAAACGCGCTAGGAAATGAATTATTTTAGATTGAGTAGAAATTGTTCTATATCCTCATTGGTAAAGGTTTTTTTGATAAAATAGTCGATTCCGGCTTTGCGATAATCTTCAATTAATGGATCAATTAAAGCATCCGCTACTGCAATATAGGTAGCATTTGAATTGCTGTTTTGTGCTTTTAGTTGGCTGATTGTCTGTTTGATATGTTGAAGTTCTTCGTTTCCTATTAGCTGAATATTTAGAAAGACAAAGCGAAAATCGCCCGTACAACTTTCCAGAGATTCATAATTAAATTTTATGCGTTCAGAAATTCCCAAATTATTCAGGATTTTCGCCAAGAGGTTTTGACGTACTGAATCATCCATAAGAAAGAGTGCACTTTCGCCCTCAAACGCATGGCTTTTTTGTCCGGGAAAATATTTTTTATTCAGTCTTGCTGTATTCATTTGGGCTGTTTTGTCGTGAAAACCGATGTTAAAAGTCGCTTCGAACCAAAACGTGGATCCAATCCCATCTCGATAGCTTTCGGGATCGCTTTCAAAACCAATTTTCCCATTTAGTGCCTTTGCAATACTTTTTGCAATAAGCCATCCATCGCCTTTTTTCTGTTGAATTGGCTGCTCATCGAACGATTCATTTTCGTTTAAGAGTTGATTCTTAGTATGCTCGTCCATGCCTATGCCGCTGTCCGTCACTTGCACTCTAAAATGAACCTGACTGGCGCTTCGATGAATGACTTCCGTATTTATTTTTATAAACCCCTTGCTGGTAAATTTAATGGCATTCTCCAAAAAGATGCAAATGACTTGGCTTAATTTTCGTTTATCTCCAATCAAAAAAGTCGGGAAATTGCTTTCTATTCTGTTTTCGAAGACAATCGTTTTGAACAGCATATTTATTTGGGCCACTTCTACGAGTTGCTCTATGTTTTTCCGGTAGTTGAACAAGGATTCTGAAAGGACAATTGGTGAAAAATTTTCGTCCAAGCCCGATTTGAGTTGTGCAATTCCTTCGTGCAACGTAATACTTGCCGAATTGATTGTCTCTTGCAGCGATTTTTGTTTCTCTAAATCTGTCTCGTTTCGCAAAAGCTTATATGCGTTTAAGATGACAAGGAGTGAATGATTTAATTCATGTCCGCTCATGCGGATAAAACAATTTTTCTGTCTTAGTTTCGCAGCATTTTCTATTTTAAGATAATTTATTTCGCTCAGGTGAGTGTTGTTATGCCAGTCCAATTTGGCCTGAATGGCATCGCGTTCTGAACGAAACTCACTGAAGTCTTCGTGCAATAACTGAACTGCGCTGAATAAATCGTAAAACAAATTGTCTTCTCTGATGTTTACCGGAATGTATTTTTGTTCGTCTTTGAAGGCAATTTTCGAAATCCGATCGAACAAAAGATTTTTATAGACGTTAAAATCTTTTACATAATCAGGTTTCGGTATATTCGTACTTGCATTTTGCCCATCTGAGGCAGTGGTTTTTGGGTCGGATAAATCTCTGGATTCTTTTGTTTGGACTGACTTGTATTTGTGTGCCAAAACCAATTGCAGGGCTTCTTCAAAAGTGTCGGTTATCTTCACTTTCTCAAAAGAAGGATGTACTAGCTTGCCTAGTTTTACAACTATTTTCATGGTGCGATTGAGTCCATAAAAAACCAGTAAATTGATCTGCTCAATGCCACTGATAATGTAATTTGTAAAATCTCTGCGTGCTTTATTTTCTGATCCAATCACCGCAGTATAATCCTGAATCCGATAGTATTTTCCAAAATGTCCGATTTCGCTGTTGATAATCTTGTCGAACAAAACATTGGCAATCAGGGAGTTCCGGTACGAAATATAGCCAGATGGTCGGGCAATAAAAATAGTGTCGTCAATCAAATCAATTTTATATGAATAGTCACTTCTTGGATCGCTGTATGTCCATCCTTGTTTGGTGATCATCTTATACGATTTATTTCCAAGCTGAACGTTTTGCTCCGACATTTGATGTGTTTTCTCGTTGCCAATAGCAATGTTGTTTTTATCTAAATATTTCGAAATCAATTGTCTGGCCGTATCAAAAGCGTCTTGTTCGTTTTTGGTTACAAGCAAGGGCTTTCTACGAAATCGACCATTTATTATTTTGGCAATGGTGGACACGAAGTAATTTGCTCCGTAGAGCAGTATGTCTATTTTTTCATTTTTAAACAATTCGCTTTCAATCAGCCTTTCGCGCGTATCGGAAGGCATTTTTTTGAACTCCGTAAAGTCGAAAATAAATATCAAGTAATTTGCTTGCTTAAAATACTCGTTTTGAAGTTTTCCAAAACAATTTGCTAACGAATCAAAATCGCTACCATTTAGTTCGCCTTTAAATAGGACTCGAACAATGAAATCGTCGATATACTGAAAAGACCAACTTGTTTCGTTCGAATCGTGGGAAAGTTTATCCAAAAAGGATTGAAATTCTTGAGAAAAATCTAAATTCACGTGTTTATTTTTTGGGAATAAAAGAGTCACTTGGACAAAATGCTTCCCAAATATATATAAAAAGGAATGAAAAAGTAGAATTGTAAAGAAAAAAATTAATTCCGGCGAATTATTTTAGCTCCCAAAGCATTCAATCGTGAGTCGATATTCTGATATCCTCTGTCTATTTGTTCAATATTATCGATAATACTTGTTCCGCTTGCAGAGAGGGCAGCAATAAGCAAGGCTACACCGGCGCGGATATCGGGCGAAGTCATGCGAATTCCGCGCAAACTATTTTGTCGGTTCAAACCTATTACCGTTGCCCGATGTGGGTCACACAGAATGATTTGAGCTCCCATTTCGATCAGTTTGTCCACAAAAAACAATCGGCTTTCGAACATTTTTTGGTGAATCAACACGCTGCCTTTTACCTGCGTAGCAACAACAAGTGCAATACTTATCAAATCGGGCGTAAAGCCCGGCCATGGTGCATCCGAAATGGTCATAATAGCTCCATCCATATAAGTTTCGGCAATGTATTCCTCTTGTTCCGGAACAAAAATATCATCACCTTGTCGCTCAATTTTAATCCCTAATTTTCTGAAGACATCGGGAATAATACCCAAGGCATCGTAATTCACATTTTTAATTGTCAAGGACGACTGTGTCATGGCAGCCATTCCGATAAAACTTCCAACTTCAATCATGTCGGGAAGCATGGTATGCGTTGTGCCGCCCAATCGCGAAACGCCCTGAATCCGAAGCAGATTTGAGCCAACACCATCAATTTTTGCGCCCATTCGATTCAACATTTGAGCAAGCTGCAATAGATAGGGTTCGCAGGCAGCATTGAAAATGGTGGTTTCGCCTTCGGCCAATACCGAAGCCATCAAAATATTTGCTGTTCCTGTAACAGAAGCTTCGTCCAAAAGCATATAACTTCCTTTTAGCTTTTTGGCATGCAAATGATAAAATTTCTTCGATTTATCATATTCAAAGCTTGCTCCCAATTTTTCGAAACCAATAAAATGGGTATCCATTCTTCGTCGGCCTATTTTATCGCCGCCGGGAGTTGCCATAAAAGCTTCGCCAAATCTTGCCAAGAGCGGCCCCATCATCATTACCGAACCACGCAAACGGCCGCCTTGTTCAAAAAATTCCTCCGATTTCAAGTATTCCAAATCGATTGTATCAGCCTGAAAAACATAGGAATTGTTTCCTGATTTATTCACTTTCACTCCCATATCGTTTAGCATGAGAATCAAACGATTTACGTCGTGAATATCCGGAATGTTGTGGATTTCAATTTTTTCGTCGGTTAGCAAAACCGCACATAAAATTTGAAGCGCCTCGTTTTTAGCACCTTGAGGCTGAATACTTCCTGAAAGTTTGTGTCCGCCTTCAATAACAAAGGAACTCATAAGCATGGAATTAATTAAGGACTCTGTGTTTTATAAGAAAGCGCATCATATCGAACTAAAAACTATCGAACTGTTGGACGCCTTTTTTGATTTTGATTCAAATTTTGCTTGCTCTTATTTTGTCTGTTCATTGGTTTACTTCCGGGTCTTCCACCAGGGCGGTTGTCCACCCATTTTTTCTTGGCGCGCTGATTGATAATTTCTTCTGCTGCGCTAAATTCGAAACCTTCTCTTAATTTGAGTTTGCCATCCGATAATACCGCTAAATGTTCAAGAATTACAACATCTTCTACCGAATCTCTATTCCAATTTAGGTAAGCTTTCTTTAAATGATTGGCAATGGTTTCGACCAAACTCTCTTTTTCTTCCCCTTCTTCGTATGAAAGAGCCAATTTGATCATTTTCTCAATATTGGATCCGTAGGGGCGATATTTGATATTTCCGGCCGAATAGCTCATTGTTTTAGGTTTGGCTTCAACGGCTTCTCTATCCGGAATAGGATAGGGAGCATCAACATCCAATTTATAATCGGCAATGATGTGAATATGGTCCCAAATCATGTGGTTGTAATCGCCATAAGAGCCTGTGCTTAAATGCATTTGGGTCATTACACCGACTATATAATTGATAAATGACGTGCGTCTTTCGCGGTCTTCAATATTATTGGCATGACGAATCATTTTTTGGATATTACGTCCGTATTCTGGTATAACCAACCGGCCTCTTTCTGTATTGTAATCCATGTAATTTTTGTTAAGGATGAAAATGTCTTTTGCTTTGAAGACAGTGAGCAAAAGTACGAAATTATTTGACAATGCGCAGCTTTGCAAATCGCAAAAGCAATTGTTTTTCTCCAATTTCGTCGAAAAGCACCAAAGCCATTTTGTTGCTTCCAATGCCTTCAATTTTAATGATTTCGCCTTTCCCAAAACGTTGGTGCTCCACCAGCATTTTTTCTTTCAATTCCTCAATGGAAGCGCCAACAAAGTTCAGATTTGGTCGGTTTGTAATTTCGGAATCTTTGCTTTGAATCTTGGTATATTTTGGCGCTGTAGATTCGTTGTCTTGAATAGATGTGCGTGTTTGTGGGCTCGAAAACCTCGTCGAAGTTTTTGGTTTGTAAGGATTGGGATTCGAAGCAGATCCTGAATACGGTTTTTTTATGTTCGAACTGGCCAAATACTTTTCTTCGATTTCTTCCAAAAAGCGACTTGGTTCCGAAAAAGTAAGATTGCCCCAACGAAATCGGCTCTCGGCGTACGACATAACTACTTTTTTTTCGGCTCGTGTAAGGGCAACATAAAACAAACGCCTTTCTTCTTCCAAATCGGCTCGCGA
>DMBV01000167.1 GCA_003445975.1 Bacteroidales bacterium | reverse complement strand
GTTCTCAAGGTGGATTTGTAATGCAATCTTTCTGGAACCTGAGTGGTTTTGTAGGCTGTTACGCCTTTGGTGTTGTTTAAAACATATAAAACCGAATCTTCATTGCCTGTTGTCGTTTTTATGTTGTAAAATGGATTTCCTCCAACGATTGTTGATGTCCATTCGGGTTTTAGGATTTTATTTAAAAACACTTGCTTTTCATTCGAAATATTTCCCATTCCGTGGTCTGACAAGACAATTACATTCACATTTTTTCCTATCGAAAGCCGGCTTAATTTATTCATAAAAACGCCAACCAAACTATCCAAATAATGAATTTCTTGATTTGATTCTTTTGCGAAAGGGCCAAAACTATGTCCAACACCATCGGGTTCGTGCATATACCAAAGTATCAAATGTGGCCTTTTTTCGATAGGAAGTTCAAGCCAAGCAATCACTGTATCGATGCGTTGTTCGAAAGGGAAATCGTGTTCGTACTTTTTCCAATACGACGGCCGTATATTTTGAATGGGAGCTTCGGACCCAACCCAAAAAAAAGTGGCTGCTTTAACTCCTTGTTTTTCGGCTGTATTCCAGATGGGTTCTCCTAAATAAAATTTTTGGTCTTCTACTGCTTTTCTGTTTCCCATCGAATACATCAAGCCTCGTTCATCCACAAACGAATTGTTTACCAGTCCGTTGTTCGACGGATATAATCCGGTGGCTATGGTATAGTGATTTGGAAAAGTCTTGGTTGGAAACGACGCCTGCATACTTTTCGCCCTAACGCCTTGTTGAGCAATCTTGTCTAAATTTGGTGTGGCTACCGAATCGGGATAATCCCAGCGAAAACCATCTAAAGATAAAATAACTAAATAGGGGCTGTCATTTTGGTTGATCGATTTATAATTTCCTTTTTGTGAAAAGCAGGAACTAAGAACAACGGTAATTGAAACAAAGGCGATGAAAAGTTTTTTCACTGGTTTTTGGTTTTAGTTAGACAAAAGAATAGTAAAATTTAAACTATTGTTTGAGTGCAAAAGTAAAGAAAAACAATGGAATAGGAGAGAATATATGAATTGCGAAACTAAAAGAAGCCGTGTCAAACTTGACACGGCTTCTTTTTCATCAATTGAATTTTAATCTAACTATAACGTTCTATCGGAAATATATTCAAATGTTGGAGGATTTGTGCCACTGGCAGCAGCGGTACATTTGAATACATATTCGTGGTATTCATTTCCTGCAGCAACTCCAGTTGGATAGTACATATAGGTAGTGAGGTAGTAATAAACCTCAATACCGCTCACCAATGGTACAGCATTTGGGTAACGAAGTTGAGCAAATTTATTCATACCACCTTTTAGACGTTCCCACATCAAAGCAACTTTTGCAGCATCTGTTGTGAGCGCATACAATTCAGCATCGATGGTAGCAGGTTGAACATAATCGCCTGTAAAATAGGGATTGCGATAGCTTAAACGGAAACTTACATTGGAATATCTACTTGCAAATCCCCAATAATATTCTTCATTTTTATAGTAAGGATGAGCAAAAACCGCGATTTCAGGTGTAGCCAATACATAATTAACCATCATTTGATAATCTGCAGAAACCATTGTCATTTTCACTGTTGGATCAAAAACCCATCCGTCAATGGTATAAACGAATTGTTCTGCTTTTACAATTTTAAATGTGTTTGCAACCCATTTTCCGGCAGTGAAAGTAAACTGCATGGCGCCTGAGTATGTCACAGTACTACTCGATTTATACACAACAGTTTTAACATTGCCTTCTTGTGCAAAAGGAAATTTCTGACTTAGTAACTGAGGAATATACAAAGGTGCATTGGTAGAAGAAATGTAGGTGGAGCCTGTCATTGCTAAATAATCTGCTGGTTGAAGAGCTGCAAACGTAGCGTCAGCAGCAACCCAAGCAGTTCCATTATAGGTGTAAGCAACATATTTTTTCTCGGTGCTTCCTACCGATAATGCAACTTTTATTTCAGATACTTTGATATTATCAATCTGGTAGGTCGTTGTCATCAATGGATCAGTTCCACGATCGGTAGCAGTTCTTCCGTCTCCGGTATATTTAAAAGCAATCCGTACTTTTTTTCCTTTGTAAGCTGTTAAATCTGCAACACCTGCATTTAAAAAGGTAGCAGTATAGCCTGAAGTTGGTGTTTGTGGGATTGTAAAATTAGAAGTAATATCAGTCCAGGTAGCCGTTGCAATTCCATCAGTTGTTCCATCAAAATTTTCCGAAATCCAAACTGTCAAGCAATCTGCGTTCCAATAACCTATTTTGAGGTCAAAAGTAAATTTTGGTGCAATTGCCGTTGAAAGATCTATTTCTTTCGACGTCATCCAAGTCTCATTTTTTGTTGTGGGAGCTGGAGAACTATAGGATGTAACTTGTGCATAGTTGTTTCCACTGTAAACTCTGCAGAACCAATTTTGAGTTCCAATAAGGTCTTTACTCAACCATCCGTTTTCACTTATTACTGTATAAGGAGAACTAGTAGCGGCTGTATGCGTAGTCCAATCTTCACTAAAATAACTTACCTCTGTATTTTGAACAACTGCATCGGCGCTTGAATAATTGTACTCAACAAATTTATACTGTCCACTTGTAGCGGTAGGAAATTTTGCCGCTAAAATAACAGGTAATTTTGCTGTTGGCGATACTGTTGGTGTCAACGCACTTACGTATAGGAGATCATCGCCCCAAGCCAATTGATAGTCGGCAGTGTTTAGAATATTTACGGTTGTCAAATCATACAAATAGCTTGGCTTATCTAGATCGTAATTGTAAGTAATCAACGCATTTGAACCCAAATCAAACGAATAATACATCTTGTTTAAAAGTGCAGGTACATAAGTGGCTGCGCCAAAAGTAGAGTTTAAAGCTAGGCTGGTACCAATTGCATTGGCAGCAGTTAGCTGTTCAGCGGTAGCATTGGCAACTGCAGCAGTTTTAATGGTTGCATAATCTGCTGCAGTGAGCGTGTAGCTTAAGCTAGCAACGTTGGTAGGTTTGGCCATTTCATCAAGTCCTTCGAATTGATCGTTGAATTTATTACAACTACCTAAGAGTACTGCAAAAGCCAAACCTGATATTAATGAATAAAATATCTTTTTCATGTTTTTTCAGTTTTTAGAATTTAATTTTTAATGAAGCAGAGAATGTTCTGCCAAAACCGTAAAATACTGGGGAAGTCAACCAATCGTGATTTACGCCATCAGTAGCATCTGTGATGTATTCAGCATCCAAAAGGTTTTGAATATTTCCAACCAAAGTGGCGTCAAAAGTTCCGATTTTGAAACGATAACTTGCATTGAGGTCAAAAATTGTAGCGTCAGGAATTTGCCATGGTTGAGCAAATGTTGTTGGGTTTAAGTTTGTTCCAACTGAAGAGATATTGAAGTATGCAAAGTTACGTCCATAGTAGTTGGCGTCAATTCCTAAATTAAATCCTTTCGAAATTTCGTATTTAGCTCCAATTGCTGCGGTTGTTTGTGCTGAGTTTCCAACATGAATTCCACCAATCATAACATCTACTTTTGCATGTTCTGGGCTTTGTAACACAACAACGTTTCCTAAAGCATCAACAGGTTCTCCGTTTAAATTGTAAAGATAACCGGAAGCATCGTCTTTCCAGTTCCAATCGCCAACAGAAATCATACCTCTTATTTCTACTCCTTCAATGGGTTTCGAAACGAAATCCAATTCAACACCTTGGTGAAGTGCGTTTACACCTTCCATGTTTACAACTAAACTCTCAGGAGTGTTTGCATTGATAGCGCGAACCATCGTTTTGTCCATCCACAAAGTGCGGTAAACGTTTAGGTTTGCCGAAAATAAATTGGAGCGATAGCCATATCCAACTTCAGCCGAAAAAGCTCTTTCGTTCACAGCGTTTGGATTGGTTACATTGCTGGTTGTAGATTGCAAGAACGCGCCTCCAGAAAAGAAAGGAGCTCTTGATAGAATTCCAACATTGGCGAATACATTGTGCTTATCGCTTAAGTTGTAGTTGGCTCCACCTTTGGCACCATATCCTAAGAAACTAACTGTTTCGGATCTTGCTGCATCTGGGTTGTAGTAAAAGCGGTCGTAACGCCAATTAATGGTATTCGATCCGGATAAAGAAACGAAGGCTGCAAGTTTGTTTTTATTGTATTCGGCTTGCATAAATACACCTTGACTGAAAACGAATCCGTCGTAATCGCGGTAAACTACATCACCTACGGCTAATTTGGCTGTACGGAAAGATTGGTCGGTAACCAACGGACGTGCAGTTGGATCAAGGAAAAAACTTCCGCCATAGAGGTCAGTAATTACGTTGGTATGAATGCCTTTGTAATATCTAACATCAAGACCGCCATAAATATCAATATTCTCGCCTAATTTGGTGCTAAATGTGGAGATCCCACCATACCAAATATGTTGGTTTACACTTTTCGACATGACCAATTCAGATCCTTGTAAGCTAGCTTGATTGATTGCGTATATAGCACCATAATCAAAAGTTCCGTCAGGAGCACGTAATGTTATGCTTGGAATTCCATTGGAAGCACCATACCACAAAGAACGATTTACGCCTTGTCCACTGTAGCCATAACCGTCACCAATAGACATATAAATAGCGGTTGATAAGCTGGTTTTGTGACTGATGTTCCAGAAATGATTTAAGGAAATTTGTGGTTTGTTATAAACATTGTATGACGATGCTCTCTGTTGTCCATTCATATCGAAACCGTAGGAAGCATTGTATAAATATTTATTGGGTTGTTTTTGCCATTCAGAGATAAGCAATTTATCGGCACTGTTTCTTTGGTTGTGCCATTGAGGCGCTCCGAAAGCGGTAAATGAAAGTTGATGAGATTCGTTTATTTTTTTCGAAATGTTTACAAAATAAGAATACGATTCAAATTCAGTACCTTGAATGTAGCCATTTCCACTTGTTTTAGCTCCCATAATTGTAAAAGCCCAGTTTTTATCCGTTAAGCCGGTAGAAACAGAGAATCCAATTTTGCTGTAGCCATCGTTTCCAATACCGTAAGAAAGCGCACCGCCTTTTTTAGCATCTGTTGTGCGTGTTACAATATTGATAGAACCGCCTAAAGAAGGAGCGGCTACTTTTGAAGCGCCAAGTCCGCGCTGTACTTGCATAGAACGTGTTACATCAGATAAACCTGCCCAGTTTGACCAATAAACACCGCCCCATTCCATATCGTTTACAGGAACACCGTTAATCATCACAGCAATGTTTGCCGATTCAAAACCGCGTAAATTCACTCGTGAATCTCCAAAACCACCACCTTGTTTTGTAGCATAAATGCCGGGAGTAGATTTTAAAATTTCAGGAAACTCCTGAGTTCCAAGTTTCTCTTCAATCAATTGGGGTTCAATTGTTGATAAAGCAACCGGAGTTTTGCGGTCGATGGCGATAGAAGCAAAAACATTCACCTCTTGCAATCCAATTTGGTTGCCTGTTAATGCAATTGTTCCCAAATTGGTGGTTTGACCTTGACGTGCAGAAACGGTCATTTCTTTGGCTTCGTATCCAACAAATTGGATAACAATTACTTGTTGTCCGGCAGGAATTTCAAGCGTGAAACCACCATTAATGTCGGCAGAAGTACCACTGGTAGTTCCTTTCAAAACAACAGAAGCTCCAGCCAGAGTTTCGTTTGTTGCCTCGTCTGTAATAACGCCTTTAACATAGCCTTGGGCAAAAAGGCCACCGCTAAAAAGCATAAGCGTTAGTGCTAAGGCAATCTTTTGTAGCATTTTTTTCATAATTAATTGATTTTCTTTTAGTTATTATTAATTAAAAATTGATATTCCAAAATGGACAAGCAAGATAAAAAATAAATTTGACTTGATGCAAAATGTTAAAAAATATTAATTGATTAAAATCATTTTCTTGTTTTGTTTGCCATGCATTTTGGCTAAAAATTTGCTCTATTTAGGTACAAAGATAAAACTTGTTCATGTTTCTCGTGTTATCAATTTGTTAACTTATTTTAAGCTTTTTAATTGCAAAGCAAGCAGATTTATTTTTTGTTCAGCATCGGATTTCTTTTTTTGCTCTAGCTCAATCACTTTTTTTGGTGCATGTTGAATAAATTGTTCATTTTCTAGTTTGGTTTCAATCGAAATGAGAAATCCTTGTAGATAATCAATTTCATCGGTAAGTTTTTGTTTTTCAGCTAGTAAATCGATCGATTTCAGGAGCGGAACAAAGAATTCAGTGGCTTCTACAAGAAATCCAATACTAGGTTCAGGTTTGTCTTCTTTTGCCTGAAGTGCTGCAAGATTTCCCAACTTACTTACAATCGATCGGAAATTTGTTTTAAAAGGACCCTTGTAGAATAGCTCTAGTTGTTCTTTATTGGGAATGTTTTTTTCTTTTCTGATTTTCCTTATTTGGTTGATAACTTCGGAAGCCCATGCAAAATCATTCAAATATTCTTCGTCGAACTCATTGGCTGTGGGCATTTTAGCGATGATAATATCTTCATTCTCTTTACGTTCTGCTAGCAAATGCCATATTTCTTCCGTCAGAAATGGCATAAAAGGATGTAGAATTTTCATCAATTTTTCGAAGATAATTACAGTTTGCTCGTAAGTTCTAGCATCAATAGGCGCTTGATAAGCCGGTTTGATTATTTCCAAATAATTAGAACAAAAATCGTCCCAGATTAAGCGATAAGTGCTCATCAATGCATCCGATAAGCGGTATTTTTCGTAATGCTCGTCGATTTGTTGTAAACTTTTGTTGAGCTGTGCGTTCATCCACACAATTCCTTTCGATGCATAATCGGGCTGATCGATAGCTGCTATTTCCCAACCTTTTACCAATCGCAGCGCATTCCAGATTTTATTGCTAAAGTTTCGACCTTGTTCGCAAAGCGATTCGTCAAAAGGCAAATCGTTTCCGGCAGGGGAGGTAAGGAGCATACCAACACGAACGCCATCGGCTCCATATTCTTCTATCAGTTGAATTGGATCCGGACTATTGCCCAAGGATTTCGACATTTTTCGGCCCAATTTATCGCGCACGATTCCAGTGAAATAAACATTTTTGAATGGCACTTCTTTTCTGTATTCCAATCCGCTCATAATCATGCGAGCAACCCAAAAAAACAAAATTTCGGGTGCAGTCACCAAATCGTTGGTCGGATAATAATAATTAATTTCTTTATTATTGGGATTTCTAATTCCATCGAAAACAGAAATAGGCCATAACCACGACGAAAACCAAGTATCCAAAACGTCTTCGTCTTGTTTTAAATCGGCGAGTTTTAGATTTTGCAATTCCGGATAGGTTTCTTTCGCTTTCTGAAGTGCCTCTTCGTCCGATTTGGCAACAACCATTTCATTGTTGGGAAGATAGTAAACCGGAATCCGTTGTCCCCACCACAATTGGCGCGAAATGCACCAATCTTTTACGTTTTCCATCCAATGTTTGTAAGTGTTTTTTATCTTGGGCGGATAAAATTGTATGCTCTCGTTTATCACAACATCCAAAGCCGGTTTTGCAATTTCTTGCATTTTCATAAACCATTGCAATGAAAGTTTGGGCTCAATCACAGCGTCTGTTCGTTCCGAATAGCCTACTTTGTTGGTGTAATCTTCTGTTTTTACCAGAAAACCTTTTTGTTCTAATTCCAGACTTATTTCTTTGCGGACTTCAAATCGATCTTTACCAACAAACAGCTCGGCAGCTTCATTCAAGGTTCCATTGTCGTTGAATATATCAATGGTTTGAAGTTTATATTTCAAACCTAAATTGTAATCGTTTATGTCGTGTGCCGGGGTGATTTTTAAACATCCTGTTCCAAATTCCATGTCCACATATTCGTCTTGAATAATTGGGATGGAACGATTTATCAATGGGACCAAAACGCGTTTTCCGTGTAGATGGCTAAAACGTTCGTCGGCTGGATGCACACAAACGGCTGTATCACCCAGAATTGTTTCGGGACGTGTGGTGGCAATGGTTACCCAGTTTTCCGGCTCGCCGTCCACTTGGTATCGAATATAATATAGTTTCGATTGAATTTCTTTGTGGATCACTTCTTCGTCGGAAAGGGCTGTCAAGGCTTTTGGATCCCAGTTCACCATTCGAACGCCACGATAAATAAGCCCTTTGTCATACAAATCGATAAAGACATCGATCACCGAATCGTACAGGTCGGTATCCATGGTAAATTTTGTTCGCTCCCAATCGCAACTGGCACCAAGCTTTTTGAGTTGTTCAAGGATGATTCCTCCATGTTTTTCTTTCCATTCCCAGGCATATTCAAGAAATTCTTCGCGACTAAGTTTTGATTTGTCGATACCAATGTTCTTTAAATGACCTACCACTTTGGCTTCGGTTGCAATAGACGCGTGATCTGTTCCCGGAACCCAACAAGCATTTTTCCCTTGCATCCGCGCTCTTCGAATCAAAACATCTTGAATGGTATTGTTGAGCAT
>DMBV01000175.1 GCA_003445975.1 Bacteroidales bacterium | reverse complement strand
GAGCCACAGAGCGTATATTTGTTGAATTTCTTTGCGGTTCTCCATATAAAACTTCGCGAACTCTGCGGTAAAATCCGATATTCTCTACTAACGAAACACATTGCCCGTACAGGAGGGAATGTCGCTTTTGCAAATAGCTCTACTCATAGTGGGTTAAAGGCACCATTCAATCTTTCAAAAAATGCTTTAATTTCCATTCAGATCGTAATTTTTTGCCAGTTGGCGGAAACTTTCAATTTCTGCTTCGATCCAAGCTGCATCTTTCTGCAAAACGCTGGCCATTCTTTCTGCAATAAGCGGTGCCACTTCCATCGCTACTTTTGCATCGAGCAAAAGCCAACGCGTTCTTCGGGAAAGAAAATCTTCAATCTTTCTGGCCATTTCTTCTCGGGCAGCCCAAATAATTTCGCCAATTAAAAATGGAAAATCTGGATGAATTTTTTTTGAATATTCGCTGTTTTCTTTCAATAAAGTTTCGATTTTTGAATCGTCGGAGCCGTATGTTTTTGATAGATGGTTCTGTGTATTTCTTGCTTGGGCACCATGAATGGCTAGCTGTTTTGTTTTGGAAATTTTTGGCTTCACTTGCGCTACAATAGCAGCCTGATCTACAGTGTCTTCAGCCATTTTACGATAGGTTGTCCATTTTCCTCCTGCAATGCTTACCAATCCGCTGCGCGAAATTAAAATGCTGTGTTCTCTCGAAATGGCAGCTGTGCTTTCGCTTTCCACATTCGAAACCAAAGGCCGTAAACCAGCAAACACACTTAAAACATCTTTGCGTTTTGGCGCTTTGTCCAAATAACGCGAAATGTGTTTAAGCAAAAATGTAATTTCTTCTTCCAATGCAACTGGTTCAATCAAAAATGAATCGATTGCGGTATCGGTTGTCCCAACCAACAGCCGATTGTGCCATGGAATGGCGAATATTACTCGACCGTCGTCGGTATGCGGAACCATAATTCCTGTCTCACTACGCAAAAAACGGGCATTCAATACAAGGTGAATTCCTTGGCTTCCGCTTATTACTGGCTTGCAATCGGGTTCGTCCATTTTACGAATCGAATCAGAAAAAACACCCGTAGCATTGATAATTGCTTTTGCATAAACGTGGTATTTTTCTCCATTTTCTGTATCTGAAATTTCCAAACCTTTTATCAAATCATTTTCTTTAATCAATTGATCTGCTTTGAAGTAATTCAGGACACAGGCTCCTTGTTCTTCAGCCGTCTGTGCCAAATTTATCAGTAAGCGGGCATCGTCAAATTGTCCATCGTGATAAATAACACCACCACGCAATCCTTCTTGTTCAATCGTTGGAATGCAATGAATTGTTTCCTCACGTGTCAATCGTTTGGACGGACCAAAGGCTTCTTTTCCGGCCAACATATCGTAGAATTTGAGTCCAATTCCGTAAAATGGACCTTCCCACCAGTCGTAAACAGGAACAATAAAGGGAAGATCATACACAAGATGAGGTGCATTTTTTCGCAAAATTCCACGCTCTTTAAGGGCTTCTAAAACCAACGAAATATTGCCTTGTTGTAAATAGCGAACGCCTCCATGGATGAGCTTTGTACTTCGGCTCGAAGTTCCTTGACCAAAATCAAACTGTTCTACCAAAAGTGTTTTTAATCCTCTCGAAGCGGCTTCCAATGCGGTTCCTAAACCGGTAGCTCCTCCACCAACAATGATGAAATCCCATTCTTTTTCGGCTTTGAGCCTTTGAATCATTTTTTCTCTGTTCATTTCGTTTATTTTAAGCGGTTTATTTGTTCTGTTTGATTGTTCATTTTGTGTAAAGTAAAGGAAATTTAGGTCATCGAATGTTTTTCTTTTTCCGAAAGAAAAGCATTTAGTTTCCTGATAAATTCGCCGTTTCGCAGATATCCATAGGCTTTATGTGGGTTTTTGATTCCATTGAACGAATAATCGTTGATGATTTCAAAATCACTTACCTGAATTCCTTTTGAATTGGGAGCAAAATCGTTGTTCAAATCAAAATTAAGCGCTATTTTATCTTCCAAATCTGAAAAATTCAGCCATGCATGCGAAACAGATTCGGGCGTGTTGATTTTTAAATGATTGTATTTCAGCATGGATTCTTGTGCAATCTTAGCGCGAATTTGGGGGATGCCTAATGCCGAGCCGATTGTTGCAAAAGTGTGTATTTGTTGATCTACTAAATCGAAATTCAAAACATCGTAGGCAATCATCGAACCCATTGAATGTCCTATTAGAAAGATTTCGTCGTATTTATATTGCTCAATCGTTTGGCGCAAGCGATTTCTTATTTCCATTTTTAGCTTTATTTGTTCTTCCGACTTGCCATAATAGATTGCTAATTCCTTGAAATATTTATGCATCAAGATATCCGACACCTGAGCATAATTCAGGCTCATGTCTTCGTTCAAAAATAGCTTTTCCAACTGATTTTCGATAAATTGCAATACTTTTTTTCGGAAATGATTGTCAGGTATCTTTCTGATTTCTTTCGAAGCCTTTCGGTAAGGTTCTTTAAGGAAATAAGGATCATTTGTATCGATAATATTTGGGTGCTCCGGATAGAAATATATTATATCGGCCCAATAAACCAATTCAAATCGATAGGCCGAAGCCGGTACTATTCCAGCCAATTCGAAACCTTCCATTATAGAGTCTTTCCACCATTTTTCGAGCAAATCTTTGCTGGGTTTATTTCCAAGTCCATGAATGCCAATAACTACTTTTGCCACTGTTTGATGTTTAGATTTTATTTATTTCTTTTAAAACAGCTCGTCAAATGATCGTCAACCAAACCGCAAGCCTGCAAATGTGCATAAACAATCGTAGATCCCACAAATTTAAAACCTCGCTTTTTTAAATCCTTGCTGATTGTATCGGAAAGTGCTGTGGAAGCGGGCAATTCCTGAATTTGCTTGAAATGGTTTTGAATGGGTTTCCCTTCAACAAAATCCCATAAATATTTGCTAAAAGTTCCAAATTCATTTTGAACGCGCATAAATGCTTGTGCATTGCTGATTGCGGCTTTTATTTTTAATCTATTTCGAATAATATCTTGATTATGAACTAATTCTAATTCTTTTTCGGGCGAATAGCTTGCAATTTTGCGATAATCAAACTGATCAAATGCAAGTCGAAAATGTTCTCTTTTACGTAAAATGGTAATCCAACTCAAACCGGCCTGAAATGTTTCCAATAGCAAAAATTCAAAAAGTCGCTCGTCATCATGGATTGGAACGCCCCATTCTTGATCGTGGTATTTTTGATAAAGTGGATCTTTGCCAGCCCAATCGCACCGAATTTTTTCAATCGCAACTTCCATTCTCGAATTTTCTTTCAAATGTAATGCATTAAAGCCAATTTTTAAAAGCATTTGCATCAAGGAGCTGCAGAATTATTCTATTTTTGCCTTTCAAAAGAATAGCATTATGTCAGAAAAGAGAAACTGGATTCCTTTATTTCAATTTGAAGAAATAAAACTTGATTATTGGGAAGGAATCGCAAAAATCACCATCAATCGCCCTCGTTTTTACAATGCATTTACACCTACTACAACAACCGAAATGGCGGTTGCATTGGATATTTGCCGCGAAAATCAAGATGTGCTCACGGTTGTTCTTACCGGCGAAGGCGACAAGGCGTTTTGTGCTGGCGGCGATCAGAACGTGAAAGGAAAAGGAGGCTATATTGGAAAAGACGGAATTCCGCGTTTAAATGTGTTAGACGTTCAGCGAAAAATCCGTTCCATGCCAAAGCCTGTTATTGCCATGGTAAATGGTTTTGCGATTGGTGGCGGTCATGTTTTGCACGTGGTTTGTGATTTAACAATTGCCTCCGAAAATGCTGTTTTTGGACAAACCGGACCCAAAGTGGGTAGTTTCGATGCCGGATTTGGCTCTTCCTATTTGGCGGCCATTGTTGGACAAAAGAAAGCGCGCGAAATTTGGTTTCTGAACAAACAATATTCGGCTCAGGAAGCCTTAGAGATGGGTTTGATTAATAAAGTGGTGCCGCTCGAACAACTCGAAGACGAAGTAGTAGAATGGTGCAAAACGATGCATTTGCGTAGCCCAATGGCTTTGCGAATGATTAAATTGGGCTTAAATGCAGAATTGGACGGACAAGTGGGAATTCAGGAATTTGCAGGAAACGCCACTTTGCTCTATTATCTGACTGATGAAGCACAAGAAGGAAAAAATGCTTTTCTCGAAAAACGTGCTCCCGATTTTCATAAATTCCCAAAATTCCCTTAATCAATCGATGCAATTAAAAGTTTGGATTCACGCATTCCGATTACGTACTTTGCCTTTGGCGCTTTCGAGTATTGCTATGGGTGCATTTTTGGCCGCTTTTTTCGACGGGTTTAGATGGAAAATAAGTTTGTTGGCTGCTGTTACGACACTTTTTTTACAGATACTCTCCAATTTGGCCAACGATTTTGGCGATGCTCAAAAAGGAACCGACAACCAGCATCGGCTGGGTCCGGAGCGTGCAGTGCAGAGTGGGAAAATATCCGCAGTGGCCATGAAAAAAGCCATTATTATTTTTGTTGGACTATCACTTATTAGCGGTATTGTATTGATATTCAGATCTACACGCGGAATGAATTTAGAGATTGGTATGAGCTTTTTTGCCATTGGAATTGGAGCGATTGCTGCAGCCGTTTTTTATACCATCGGCAAAAAATCCTATGGATATTCCGGTTTGGGCGATTTGTTTGTTTTCGTTTTTTTTGGTCTCGTGGCCGTTGTGGGAACTTATTTCCTAAATACGCTTCAGTTTAGATGGGATATTTTGTTGCCGGCTGTAAGCCTGGGATTTTTGAGCGCAGGCGTTTTAAATTTGAATAATTTGAGAGATATCGCAAACGATAAAAATTCGGGCAAAATGACATTGGCTGTCAGGTTTGGAGAAAGAGGAGCGAAGTTTTATCACCTTTTTCTGATCCTTGGAGCCTTTTTAAGTGCTTTCCTTTTCAATCTTAAAAACATCGAAAATCCGTGGTCGTTCGGTTGGATAATCCTTTTATTGCCCTTGTTTGTGGTGGATTTGATTCATATTTTCAAGACTCGAAACCTTCGAATGCTCGACCCATTTTTGAAGAAACTTGCACTGAAAACATTGCTTTTTGTGATTGTATATGGCGCTTTTTTAATCGGCCGTTATTAGCTGTTTTTTTGTAAATCAAATCTTCTTTTTTATTTCCTCCTTTTGAATAAAACTGATATCGCCACGCTCATCGATACATTCTGTAATTTTCTTCTTAAAATTCCAACAAGTCATTTGGCGTATATCGATACGTCGCGAAATTTCATAAGTAGAGATATCGGGCAAGGTGCACACCAAATAGCCAATCTTAAAAGCTTCGTGTATGGGTATTTTGCAGCGGTGAAAGATCGTATGTGCCGTGGCCGATTCTTGGTGTTTGCATTTGGTGCAACGGCGCGAATAGGGTGTTTGTCCTTCGCAATAGTTGGTGTGTCCGCATTTTCGGCAAACAAATCCATCTTTCCATTTTTCGCCGTCAAGGAATTTTAAGCATTGTTCCTCATTCGAAAATAAATTTTCAAATTCTTTAATATCAATATGTTCGAATAATTTTTTCATGCAATCCGTAATTTCTGGAAAACGTTAAATATTTGAAAAAATAGATTTCTGCCATTGTGTCGTATGCAAATATAAAATACTTTTGGCATAAAAGTTGAAATGTCGAGTGATATTAAAGCGATTTAAAAATATTTTGTATTTTTGCACGCTTTTTAACAATGCAAAATGGAAAAAAGCGCCAATCCATATCAAAACTGAGGCGCACTAAATAGAAATAAAAAGAGAAGGTTTACCATATTACCACTAAAAACAAATTATAAACAGATGAAACATTCATGGCAAATACAATTGGCACACATGGTCATGATTAAAATGAATGTTCTGCCGAAGGCATCCCTTTGGGACATATGACTGAAACATAAAATTATAAACATATGAAAAAAATAGGAATTTTATTGCTCGCGGTGGTTTTGAACGTTGGCTTTGCGGCCTGCAATTCGAATGCTGCTGAGAAAGAATCAACAACAGAAAAGACAGTTAACGAGAAATCGGCACCTGCAGAAAGCGCAAATACGGCCACCGTTATTTATTTAAACAAAGAAAGTTTTCAGAAATTGGTGTGGAATTACACTCAAAACGCACAAGATTGGGTTTATGAGGGAAGTTTGCCGGCCGTGATCGATTTTTATGCCGATTGGTGTGGACCTTGTAAAAGAGTAGCACCAATTATGGAAAAATTGGCCAAAGAGTACAAGGGTCGCGTGGTGATTTATAAAGTGGACACAGATGCCAACCAAGAATTGAGCTCTGTATTTGGAATTCGTTCTATTCCTTCCGTTTTATTTATTCCAAAAAATGGCAAACCGGCCATGCAAGCCGGCGCCATGCAAGAAGAGCAATACAAGCAAATAATCGAAGAATTTGTGTTGGGAAACAAAGCTGTTCAGCAATAAAATAGAGTTAAAATAATTTTTAAAAAATAAAAAATAAAAGAATGGAACATTTGACAAAAGATACTTTCATTGCCAAAGTATTTAATTATGAGCAAAACAAAGATTGGAAATTTGAAGGCGAACTTCCTTGTTTAATCGATTTTTACGCCGATTGGTGTCAGCCTTGCAAAATGGTTGCACCTATTTTGGAAGAATTGTCGAAAGAGTACGAAGGAAAAATCAATATCTATAAAATTGATACAGAAGATCAGCAAGAATTGGCCGGTGCATTTGGTATTCGTAGCATTCCGTCATTGTTGTTTTGCCCCAAAAATGGACAGCCTCAAATGGCACAAGGTGCTTTACCAAAAGATACTTTGATTCAAGCCATCAACGATGTTTTATTGAAGTAAACATCAAAATTGAGAAAGAAATAACGAAGCACGATTTTGAATCGTGCTTTTTTTATGCCTAATTTTGACGTTTTTAGATTTATGCTTGTTTCTACCGCTTATTTTCCTCCAATTGCTCACTATGCATTGCTTCTGCAAAATCAGAATTGCCGTGTAGAACAATTTGAAACATTTCCAAAGCAAACATATCGAAATAGATGCACCATCCTAACAGCCCATGGCGTTCAGTCACTATCGGTTCCTGTTGTTAAACCTCACGGAAACAAAACGCTTACTCGTGATATTCAAATTTCTTATGAAACGCCTTGGCAACAACTGCATTGGCGTGCTTTAAAAACAGCCTACAATTCATCTCCATTTTTGCTCTATTATCAGGATGAGTTGGTTGAATTGTTTCGTCGCAAATATTCCTTTTTGCTCGACCTAAACGATTCGATTGTAGAAGTAATAAATAAATTGATGGAGTGGGAGATAGCCACAAAAAGAACGGATAATTTCATCTTCCCAGATCAGGATTCCCGGCAGGAAGACCATCGATTTTCGTTCAACCCGAAAGAATCAAAAACAGTGGGACTCAGCCCTTATATTCAGGTGTTTTCGGATCAGTTTCCCTTTGCCGAAAATTTAAGTATTCTAGACTTGATCTTTAATTTAGGTCCTGAGGCGGAGGCTTATTTGATGAAAATAGATAAAAAAAAGCCGGAGTTTTAGGCTCCGGCTTTTCTTTTATTTGTCAATTTTTTCCCAATTGTATTTTCGTGGATTGATGCACATAACGGGAATTTGTGATCCGTTGAAAATTATTTCTTCGTCGTACGATCCCAACAAATATTTAGTCCAACTGGCGTCCGGATTGGTCATAATCATAATCAGGTCATAGCTGTGTGAAGTGGCATATTCGATTACTTGCTGCGAGAAATTTGTCGATTTCTCGACTGTGGTAGAAGTATATTCTACTTTGTTTTCTTCAAAATAATGGCTGAGTATTTTGGTGGTTTCTTCTATTTCTTTTCCCGGAATACTAATAAGATGAATTTTAGCATTTAATTGTTTTGCCATAAATGTAGCCCAATTTGTTTTTTCCCACGGACCTGCATTGCTGGTAATGGGCAATAAGATATTTCTAAATCCATTTTTGAATTGGCGTTTTTGAACCACAATCACCGGAGCCGGAGATTCGGTGATCACTCTAAGGGCATAACTTCCGGTGAGTTTTTGCATTCCTACTTTGCCGTGAGTTCCTAAATATACAAGCTTGGCGCCCAATTGCAATGCAATGGCCTTTATGCTTTTAAATATATCGCCTTCTTGAGCCACCACTTTTACTACGATTCCAAATTTGGCAACTAAATTGTCTGCTATTTCTTGTAGCTTATCGTGGATTTCTTCTATGCCTTTATTTTCGCTTTTTAAATAAGCGTGTGTGTTTTTGTCGATTACATGCAACAAATACAGTTCGTATTTAAAAAATTGAGCCGCTTCAGCAGCTTGTTGAATGGCGTTGTCGCAGACTTCAGAAAAATCTGTTGGCACTAGAATAATGTCGTTTAATTTATCTTTCATGGTAAACTTAATTTATGATTCGTACAAATTTAAGAATAATACTTTGTTTTGTTGCATTTGACTTCATTATTTTAAAATGATTACATCAAAAAAAACAAATTTTTTATTTTTTTTAAAATGGTAAGCCTAGAGGATTTCAATCAGAAAAAAGAATAAAACGAAATGTTCGTCAGTTCCAAACGGGCTCTTTTATTTTTGACATGAGGCAAATTGAGTATGTAGAATGTCCAATAATTCGTGTTTGATGGTGTTGATGGAAGCATGCGTATTGTTAAGCATGATAACCGATATATCTTCCTTGGGCTCCCGAGTTATGGTAGAAGTAAACCCGTGCCACAAACCATTGTGGAAAATGTACGACCTGTCTTCTTCATCAATCATTCGCCATCCAAAACCGTAATTTACAGATCTGTTGTTGAGCAATATTGCTTTTGTATAGGCTTCTCGAAGCGTTTCTTCTTTTACCAACTCGTAATTATTCAAGGCTTTTTCGAAACGATACAAATCAAAAACGGTACTATAAACGCTTTTATCACCCAAGATGTCATTGTTTGGTTCATGTTCGTAAGGCCGATAACCGCGACGCGTTGGTACATAGCCAATTACTTGATTTGGGTTTTGTTCCAATATTCTTCTGTTGTAAACAAAACTGTTCGTCATGCCTATTTTGTCAAAAATTTCGATTTGCAGGAAATCACCAAAATATTGATTCGTAATTTGTTCAACCACGAGTGCTAATACAGCGTAACCGGTATTGGAATATTCGAAACGCGATCCGGGAGGATTATTCAACGGCAGTTTGTGATCAATAAGCAAATTGAGCATATTTTGATTGCTGATGGTTTTGTCGGCCGCCCAATAATTGTCCACTAAATACATATAATTTTGAAGTCCCGCTGTATGATTCAGCAGATTACGAATGCTTATTTCGGGATAAGGAAAGTTGGGGATGTATTTCTTAACTTTATCGTCATACTCAAGCAAATTTCTTTCTTTAAGAATCATAATACTCAATGCGGTAAATGGTTTGCTGGCCGAAGCAAGCTGAAATTGCGATTCTAAAGTAATAGGGGCTTTGGTCTTAAAATTGGCATATCCTCGCGCTTCTTCAAAAATGACTCTGTTTTTATAAGAAATCAATACGGTGCCATTGTACCTGAATTTGTCGAGCGATGCTTGAAGTTTTGTTTTTGTGGACTCTAAGATACTTTCAGGAACAGGAAAATCTTCCATCGAGTTTTCAATAATGCTCGTTTTTTTGTTTACAATTACAGCATTCATTCCCAATGGAATGCTAAATAAAAAAAGCAAGAGAATAGACAGAAATCCTTTGTAGAGTCGCATAAATAATTTTTCCCCAAAAATACTTCTGCAAAAAAACAGAAAAATACAAAGCCAACGAAAGTTTTTAACAAATTTATCGGAATAAGATTTTTGATTTTGGTGCTGATTTCGAATTTGCTATTCGCTTTGAAGTTGAAAATATATTTGATTCTTCCATCAAAATAGGATATTTTTACAAGCATCAAAGTGAAGGAACAAAAATCATAGAGTGTGAACGATCTATCGTCTTTATCTGACCCCAAAAAATTGAATATCAAAGATTTTCCGCCGGAGCGTAAGCGAAGGAAGGAAGGATGGTGGAAACGATTTAGAAGGCGACAAAAGCAACAAGCCAAATTCAACAAGGCCGAACGGGCACTCAAACGATTGGAAAAAGAACGGCATAAGCGAAACAACCCTGGATTTTTTGCCAAAATAGTTTTCGATTTAAAGACTTACAACCAAGAGCAAAAAGAACTTCGTCTCGAAAGGGCAAAATTAAGAAAGCATCAACCCGGCTTTTTTAAGCGATTGAAATTGGATTTTCAAGAATATAGAATCGAAAGTAAATGGAAAAACCGGCAAGCTCTCAAACGGCGGGCTGGTCGTGGCTTTTGGCTCGCGCTTTTCTTATTCTTTCTGGGGCCATTACTCGATTTTAGAGACGAATGGCGCGCCGAGCGGGAAGAGAAAAAAAAATGGAAAGCACGTTATCCACAGCCAAACATTTTCCAACGTCTTTGGCTCGAATACCTCGAAAGTCGCGATACGGATAAACAGCGAAAACAATTGGATAAAAAAGTAAGAATGTCGCTGAGTTATGCTGTGGAAGAAGAAAAACGAATATATTCTTTGCGCCAAGAGGTCGAAAATATGAAAAAAGTTTGGCGTGACTTGCCGTGGAGTTTTTCGCGTGATATACAAAATGTGATTGCAATGACCGTGATCTTTGTTTTTGCTTTCAGTTTCAATTTTGGTATTTTTCAACTAGCCAAATTTTTGGTGGCGGCAGCTTATGGCATTCCAAGTGTTTGGCGCGAAGGTCAAACTGCATTTACAATCCCCGATCCTTCTCCACTTTGGACCTATTCTTCCGTTTTGTCGGTCTATAGCGTTGGCCCCTTTGTATTGCTTCTTATAGGATCCGTATTCCAACGCTTGCAAAAAAATCAAGTAGATCAAAGTTCAGTAAAAAGTTTGCTTTTTTTGTGGATTTATGTACATGCTTACATTTTGGTTTTTGGTACTTTCCTGGCCGGCTATTTTACCGATAGAGGATTTGGCTATGTAATGGGCTGGTTGTATATTCCATGGATTATTGAAGTACCGCTGGCGCTGTTGTCGGTAGTGATGCTTTGGGTAATTGGTTATAAAATTGGCCGCAAATTTTTGATTTTCCGTCATTCAAACCAATTTATTGATGGCGTATTGGCTCAACTTTATTTCAAATTTGTCAACTTTTATGTTCCTATTATTTTCGGACTCGGAATATTGTTTCTAATCGGATTCAATGATAACGATTTTACTCAAAATGTGGTTTATTTGAGTGTGCTAACCATGTTAACGCCCACACTTCGGTTTATTCCTGAAAAAATTTAGATCTTGTATCGATAAATTGAAATAACAAAATTGCTTAAAAACGAATAAGACTTATGAATAAATCAATCAGACAATTGCAGCCGCAAATCGTTTGGGAATATTTCGACGAAATTTGTCAAATCCCGCGCCCTTCAAAGCAGGAAGAACAAATAAAAATGTATTTAAGAAACTTTGCCGCCTTACATCAATTGGAAATTTTGGAAGACGAAATTGGAAACATTCTCATTCGCAAACCAGCCTTTAAAGGATTTGAGACATATCCATGGGTTGTATTGCAAAGTCATTTGGATATGGTTTGTGAGAAAAACAGTGATTGTAAGCACGACTTTCAAAAAGATCCAATCCAAACGCAAATTGATGGCGAATGGGTAAAAGCAATGGGAACTACACTTGGAGCCGATGATGGCATTGGCATTGCCGTTCAATTGGCCATTTTGTCTTCCAAAACCATTGAACATGGTCCGCTGGAATGTTTGTTTACCATCGACGAAGAAACCGGACTTACAGGCGCTTTTGGGCTTCAACGGGGTTTTTTGAAAAGCGAACTATTGCTGAATCTCGATTCCGAAGACGAAGGTGAATTGTTTATTGGCTGTGCGGGAGGAAAAGATACGGTTGCCACTTTCGAATTGAAATGGGAAAAAGCACCTTCCCAATCAATTTGGTATAAAATAGAAGTAAAAGGTTTGAAAGGCGGCCATTCGGGCGACGATATTCACAAAGGATTAGGCAATGCCAATAAAATTTTGAACCGGATTCTTTACGACTCGGTAAGCGATTTTGATTTGCACCTGGCTTTTTTTGATGGTGGAAACCTGCGCAATGCCATTGCACGCGAAGCTTTTGCCGAGATTTGTATTTCGGAACGATGGGCGAACGATTTTGAAACAATGCTCACCAAAATTTCGGCCCACATCAAAGAAGAACTTTCTATCACCGAACCAAATTTGAAAATTGAATTCTTTCAAATGGCAGCCAACGAAAAAGTGCTTGCTTCGGATTTGCAAAAACGCTTGCTAAATGCTATTTATGCTTGTCCTCATGGAGTGATTGCCTGGTCGCAAGAAATTCCAAATTTTGTTGAAACCTCAACCAATCTGGCTTCCGTAAAAACACTGACTGACCGTATTTTGGTTACAACTAGCCAACGATCAAGTTCAGAATCGGCTAAAAAAGACATTGTAAATAGGGTAGCGGCTGTATTTCATTTGGCCGGTGCCGAAGTTAGTCATAGCGATGGTTATCCTGGCTGGAAACCAAATCCAAATTCCAAAATTGTGGCAATAACAAGCCTGGCGTACGAAAAACTATTTCATCTAAAACCAAAAGTTTTGGCTATTCACGCGGGTTTGGAATGCGGTTTGATTGGCGAAAAATATCCTAACATGGAAATGATTTCATTTGGACCAACCATCAAAGGAGCCCATTCGCCCGATGAACGAATTAAAATTGACACGGTTCAAATGTTTTGGGATTTAACGCTCGAAATTTTGAAAAAGGTAAAATAAACTAAATCGCCATAGGCGAAAGAGGATTTGGAACGATATAATTTTTGTTCGCTCCAGGTGAAGTGCGATATACATAGAGAGCTTATTTGGTTTTCTTTACAAATTTATTTGCTTTAAAGTAGCGAAATTTCATGCATCGACATGCGCTTTTTTATTGAAAATAAAGATGTTCAAGAAGGATTTTAATCCCTATTCCAATTAAAATTAGACCTCCTAATAATTCCATTTTTTTTCCTAGGCGTTGTCCATAAAATTTTCCGATTTGTATTCCTATCAAACTCAAAATAAAAGTGACTAGAAAAATAATGAGTACCGGAATGACAATATCAATCTCTAAAAATGCAAAACTTACACCAACTGCCAAGGCATCGATGCTAGTCCCTATTCCTTGGCCTATTAATTTTAAACGTGTTAATTGCTGACTTCTTATTTCGTCTGAATGATAGTGTTTAAGACTTTCAAAAATCATTTTCGACCCAATCAAGAACAGCAAAACGAAAGCAATCCAATGATCGTAATCTTGAATGGAGTGTTGAAAACCGCTGGCCAAATACCAGCCAATAAAAGGCATAATACCTTGAAAAAGAGCCAAATTGGCCGAAGATTTAAAAATCAACCAGGCGTTCAGTTTCTTTATAGACAGTCCGTTGGCAAGCGAAACAGCAAAACTATCGAGCGACAAACCAAAAGCAATGAAAAAAAGTGTGAGAAAGTCCATCAAGATTCTTTGGGAAGTAAAAGTTCTCCGATGTCCTTCTTAATTTTATCGGCCAAATGCTCCGCTTTTGATAAATTGTTGCTTTCGGCATAAATGCGAATGATGGGTTCTGTGTTGGATTTGCGCAGGTGTACCCATTCCGTATCAAAATCAACTTTTACACCATCGATGGTTGTAATACGTTCGTTTTTATATTTTAAGGCGATATTGGCCAAGAGCGCATCAATGTCCATGTCTTCATCAAGATTGATTTTGTTTTTGCTGATAAAAAAATCAGGATAAGACGCCCGAATCATACTTACTTTTTGTTTGCGCTGAGCCATTAAACTCAAGAATAATGCGATTCCCAATAAAGCGTCTCTACCATAGTGAAGTTCAGGATAAATCACTCCGCCATTTCCTTCACCACCTATTACCGCATTTGTTTCTTTCATTTTTTCTACCACATTTACTTCTCCAACAGCCGATGCATGGTAAAGGCCCTGGTGCAAATGTGTTACTGCTTGCAATGCACGAGTGGAAGACAAATTGGATACCGTATTTCCGGCCGTATGGGACAACACATAATCCGCAACCGCTACCAAGGTGTATTCCTCACCAAATGCATCGCCATTTTCTTTGATGATAGCTAGGCGATCTACATCTGGATCAACAGAAAATCCTACGTCGGCTTTTTCTCTTACAACAATTTCGGATAAAGCGGTCAGGTGTTCGGGAAGTGGTTCGGGATTGTGTGGGAAAATGCCCGTTGGCTCACAATAAAGTTCCACAATTTGATTTACGCCCAAGGCTTTCAACAAAGGCGGAATTGAAATACCACCGGTAGAGTTTACGGCATCGATAGCCACTTTAAAATTCGCTTTGCGAATGGCTTCCACATCAACCAACTCTAAAGCCAATATTTTTTCGATATGCTTCTCAATTTGGCTATTGTCGTAAGTTATATTTCCCAATTTATCGATAGGTGCAAATTCAAAAGATTGGTTTTCAATTAAATCCAATACCATTTTGCCTTGCTGTGCCGAAATAAACTCGCCTTTCGAATTGACCAATTTTAGCGCATTCCATTGTTTTGGGTTGTGACTGGCGGTAAGAATAATTCCACCATCTGCTTTTAAATCAGTAACAGCCATTTCAACGGTGGGCGTGGTGGATAATCCAAGCGAAACCACATGAGCGCCCATTGCAATCAATGATTGATTTACCAAAGATTCTACCATAGCTCCTGAAATGCGTGCATCGCGGCCTACAACAATAGTAGGTGCTTTCTTATTGCTTTCCGATTGAATAAAACAAGCAAATGCACTGGCAAAATATACGATGTCCACAGGAGTTAAATTTGCATTGGCTTTGCCGCCTATCGTTCCTCTGAAACCTGAGATTGATTTTATGAGCGTCATAAATACCTATTTGAATACTACTGAATTTTAAGTAGAATGTGTTTTTACGGCTGCAAATATACGTCAATTACAAAACCGATAGAAGGAGCAATGGCTCATTTTTGAAATGTTTTGAACATTTAATTCGCACTTCAAATTGTCAATAAATTTGTGAATAAATGGAAGTGAATGCTCCGGGAGCTTGTGTCTAAATAATTTGTAATTTTGTGGCGGAATATAGAGCGATATGGGTGAAGAGTTTGATTTCTATTCGGAGGAAGAAATAAAAGAGATTGTTCAACGTTTTCAAGAAACACTTGAAACGAAAAAATCACTTTTTTTTGATATAGACGAATTATCGGCTGTTATCGACAATTATTTTGAGCAGGGGAATCTGGAAATGCTGAAAAATGTACTTCATTATTCCTTGGAGCAGTATCCGGGAAATTACGAATTTCTCCTAAAAAAAGCACAATATTACGCTTTGGCCGATATGCCCGAAAAAGGGCTGGAGCTGCTGGATGAATTGGGCAATATTGGGGATTCAGATTTTTACATGACAAAAGGCTCGCTGCTCAGTCAACTTCAGTATTATCGCGAAGCGATTGAAGAATATACGCATGCGCTGAATCAAAATCACGACTTAATAGAAGTGTATTCCAATATCGCATTCGAATACGAAAACCTAGAACAATATGATAAAGCATTGGATTATTTGTTCAAAGTATTGGCCATTGAGCCCGACAACGAACATACGCTGAGCGAAATAGGATTGTGTTACGAAATGGCCGATCGATCGAAAGATGCCATTCTGTTTTTTAAAGATTTTATCGATAAATATCCTTATAATAAAGGAGCTTGGTTCAATCTGGCCATCTCCTACAATTCGAATGGCGATAGTGAAAAAGCCATTGAAGCCTACGAATATGTTTTAGCAATCGATGAAGAATATGCCTCCGCTTGGTTCAATATTGCCAATATTTATTTTAGTTTGGGAAATTACGAGAAAGCGATTGAATATTACAACGAAACAATCAATAAAGAAGAGCCGGATGTAGTTTCTTATTACTTTTTGGCCGAAGCCTACGAGCAGAGCGATATGCTGGAAAATGCATTGAAAATCTACAAAGAGGCTGTGAAAATCAATTCCACTTTCATCGAGGCTTTCCTTGGACTTGCCCGTACTTATTTCAAGCTGGGCGATCTGAAATTGGCTTACGAAAGCATTGTGAAAGCAACTGTAATAGAAGAACATATGCCGTTGTTTTGGAATTTGCGTTCTGTTCGATTGAAAGAACAAGGCTATGGCAAATTGGCTCGCTTTTTAAGCGATTATTTAATAAAGAACAATCCCAAAGAATCGGCTTTTTATGTGAATAGAGCAATCTTAGATATCATTGATGGTGATTTTTCGGATGCCTTGAAAACAATAGTAAAAGGCTTGAAAAAAGCGCCTAATGACGATCAAAAAGGACTTCTGCTTTATTTTAAAGGACTTTTCGAAATGCTGGAAGGCAATCTTAAAGATGGTCTAGCCGATTTCGAAACGGCTATCAATTTAAATAAAATGGAATTCTACAACCCAATTTTGCAAGGCGAATTGATTGGTTTGGAAATAGAATCATTGGATTTGCTTTTTGCCAAATATGATTTACACATCGAAAAAGACTAAACATATTTGTCAAGCATCGTTTCAATAAAAATAAGTGCTTCGGAAAGCATTTTCTTCGCTCCATTGATCCAATTTGTATAAATCGTAAATTCATTCATGGCTTTCTGGCTCGAAAAATTGACAATTTTCCATCAGTTAGACAAATAATATTTACTGAAACTTTCGCTATATTCTTTACTTTTGGACCAGGGGAATGAACGAATGAAA
>DMBV01000156.1 GCA_003445975.1 Bacteroidales bacterium | reverse complement strand
TTGAGTTTAAAGCTAAGTTCCGATCGCTACCGGAAGAAGGAAGTGTTATGCGTCGCATTTGAAGAACGGAAATTCAACATTTATCGAAATTTAAAGTTGCTATATTTGGAAACATTGACTATCTTTGCAAAAAAAATAAATGCAAAAGTTTCAAACCAGATTTTTAGAAGAAGCCGACAAGTTCATTTCAGAACTTGATTCTAAAACTGCTAAGAAAATATTCTATAACATTGACCTAGCTGAACAGACTAATGACCCGAAACTCTTCAAAAAACTGCAAAATGAAATTTGGGAATTTCGGACAATATTTGCCAGCCTTCATATCAGACTTCTTGCTTTTTGGGACAAAACGGACAACATCGAAACTTTAGTTTTTGCTACACACGGGTTCATAAAGAAAGTGGACAAAGTTCCAAAAAATGAGATTGAAAGAGCTGTAAGAATCAAAGAACAATATTTTGAAAACAAACTAAAGAAATAAGCAATGGCAAAAACAGAAATTAAATCATATTCTCTTGCCGAGATGAAAGATAAATATATCGGCAAGCTTGGCACTGAAGATAGAGAACAATATGAGTACGAACTTCGGATGGACATTTTGGGAAAAATGATTAAGACGGCTCGACAAGAACAAAACTTGACACAAGAACAATTAGGAAAGCTTGTTGGCGTTCAGAAATCTCAAATTTCAAAACTTGAAAGCAATACAAACAGTGCAACAATTGACACTATTTTGAAAGTTTTCAAAGCTCTTAAAGCAGACATTCATTTCAACGTCACAATTGAAAAACATTATGTTCAACTTGTATAAAAACAAAGCCGTACGTTTATAAAAAATGCAATAACAAGTGGCGAGTTTGAAACATAATTGATCCCGCTAGCTATCGTCACGCGCACAATCATTTCGCGATAAATCGCATTTGCGACAGTTTTCGGGAGTGGAGCAATTTTTGATTACACAACAAACGGGCACGTTTTAGCCACAAAAATTGACGAACAAAGTGAACAAGCTTTAAATTATCTTTGCCGAAAATCTCTATTTTTATGGATTACACTTCAATTCTTCATCAAGTTTTTGACGAAAGTAAAACGGATGATGGAAAAGTAGCCGATTATATTCCTGAATTGTCCGGAATAAATCCCGCTAAATTTGGCATCTATCTTCAAACAAAAGACTTTAAAAAAATCGAATTGGGCGATAGCCAAGAAGCGTTTTCCATTCAAAGTATTTCCAAAGTATTTACCTTGTCGATGGCATTTTCCCTTTTAGGCGAAAAAATTTGGCAGCGCGTGGGTGTGGAACCTTCGGGTAGCCGTTTCAATTCTATCATCCAGTTGGAATACGAAAACGGTATCCCACGCAATCCGTTTATCAATGCCGGAGCACTGGTTGTTGCCGACATTTTGCTCTCGCATCTGAAAAATCCGAAACAAGATCTTCTAACATTTGTTCAAGAATTGGCGCAAGACAAAAGCATCGATTTCGATAGCAGAATTGCTCAATCCGAAAAAGAAACCGGATTTCACAACGCTTCATTGGTAAATATGCTCAAAGCGCATGGAAACATAAAAAACAATTGCAGCGATGTGCTCGATTTCTATTATCATCAATGTTCGTTGAACATGACGTGCCAACAACTGGCAATCGCCTTTTCTCCCTTTGCTTCTTTAACAGAACCATTTGATTTTGAAGGAATAATCCTAAGCAAAAGTCAGGTAAAGAGAATAAACGCCATCATGCTTTCGTGTGGTTTTTACGACGAATCGGGCGAATTTGCTTTTAAAGTTGGCTTGCCGGGCAAAAGCGGTGTTGGTGGAGGAATTGTGGCTTTTCAACCTCACCAATATACCATCGCCGTTTGGAGTCCCAAGCTAAATCAGAAAGGGAATTCGGTACGCGGAATGAAAGCTTTGGAACTTTTTACTACTTTAAGCGGACAATCCATTTTTTAGAAGCTGATATAATCGCGCGGATCGACCGGAGAACCATTTAACCACAGTTCGAAATGCAAATGCGGACCGCTGCTTTGCTCGCCGCTATCTCCAATAATGGCAATTGGGTCGCCCGATTTCACGAGATCGCCTTGTTGTTTTAGCAACGCTGAATTGTGCTTATAAACGCTGATAAAATTGTTTGGATGTTGAATTGCAATAACATAACCCGTATTGATGGTCCAATCGGCAAAAACAACAATTCCATCATAAGCAGATTTAACAGCATCGTTTCGTTCGGCAACCAAATCTATTGCATAGTGTTTTGATGCCCGATTGAACTGATTGGTAATAATCCCATTGATGGGCTTAAAAAATACCATTGGTCCTTTGTTTGCCAGCGCTTTATCATAATCGGCAGTTTGCTTTTCATAAAAATACAAATTATACGAATTCTGACTTTCAACTTCTGCACGCAATAAAGAGTCATCGGGTGAAATCACATTTTGTATTCCACGATAATCTCTTACAGCCAATTGATTGGTATCCTTTTGTGTTGCGTAATCTTCGCCCCGTAAGATTCGTTCAATGTTTTCAAGATAGCCCGATTGCAATTCGTATCGCTGCATCAAAGAATCCAATGAACTTTCAAGTACATATAGTTTTGAAGACAAATCCGGATTTGTATAGCCCGGAATGTATTCGCGCAAGGAAGTAAAGGCCAAGAGCAGAACCATGATGAGAATCCAAAAAATAGAAAAGGCGCCAATGGCGGTAATCACATTCAACAACGACAGCCGAAGACTGGCTTTCTGCTCAAAGTCATCCTCGTTTATCAAAACCAAGCGATATTTGTACCGCAGCTTGTGAAGTCGCTTCTTCTCTTTTTTCTCTATCATTCTGCCGCAAATATAAAGAAATACCTATTTCAAAAAAGTAGTTAGCTGAATTGATGCACATACAATATTGAAATTAAGCCTTCGTTTGTGTTTATAAGCAAAGAAAAATACTAAATTTCAGGAAAATTAAAATAATTTTGTCGAAAATCAGTTTACAAAAGGTGCCTTTACTATTCAATTTTTCGATTTCTCCAAGCCGAATTCCATTTCTAAAGAATTGGAAATTGCTCGTTTTTGTATTGTTACTTCTTTCGTCCTGCTCTACCAAGAAAAACACTTTCTCACGCCGAACCTATCACAACCTAACGGCACATTACAACGGCTGGTGGAATGGAAATGAAAGTTTAAAAACGGGGATTGATTTACTGAACAAAGAGGTGGTTGAAGATTATTCAACTACATTGAGTGTTTTTAATTATGGCAACGAAAAGGAAGCCTCTATGCTCATTCCAAACATGGATAGAGCCATCGAAAAAGCATCCATCACCGCCCAAAAACACAGTATGTGGTTTCGCAATCGCGAATATTGCAACTGGATAGACGACAGTTATTTACTCATTGGGAAAGCCAACTTCTACAAACAAGAATATACGATTGCCCGACAGAGTTTTAATTATGTTTTAAGTCGATTTTATTATACTTCACTCAAAAGTGAATCGCAATTGTGGTTGGCCAAAACCTATATCGAAACGGGCAACTTTCTGAAAGCCGAAGAACTCTTAAATGAAATTGCGCTTTTGTTTCCCGAAGAACAAACCGCTTTTGTTCGCAAAAATCTGGACTTGGTGTATGCCGATTTATATCTAAAAAGCAATCAAGACACAAAAGCCATTGCTTATTTGGAAAAAGCACTCGAATTGCCAATCAACCGCAAAACCATTGCGCGGATTTCGTATATCTTGGCGCAGCTTTATCAAAAAGAAGAAAAAACGGATTTCGCCAGCAACTATTATCAAAAAGTGGTGAAGATAAACAGCAATTATCAGATGGCTTTTAATGCCAAGATAAATTTGGCTTACCTCTACACCTCGAAGTCATCACAAGGCGCAAGCCTTCGCAAGAGCCTGAACAAAATGCTCAAAGACAGCAAAAACAAAAACTATGTGGATCAAATCCATTTCGCCTTGGCCGAAATTGATTTGATAGAACAAGATACATTAACAGCCGTGAAACACTTAAAGGCTGCGGTAAAAAACGGTCGGCAAAATTTGAAACAAAAATCGATTGCAAGTCTAAAACTGGCCGATCTCCTCTTTCAGAAAAACCATTTTTCGTTGGCACACAAGTATTATGATACCGCCCAACAAACTTTGCCAACCACTTCCGAAAATTACCTTGCCACCGCCAAACAGCTTTCCGTTTATTTTGAATTGAGCAAACAATTAAGTATTGTTGAACAGCAAGATAGTCTTTTATATTTGGCAAAATTGCCCGAATCCAGATTAAACGATTTGGCCGACAGCCTCATCTCCTTACTCAAAGAAAAAGAGACGCAAAAACGTAACGACGAAAATATTGCACAACAAAACAGTGCCATCGGCAATCAAATCAGAAATACTCCGGGACCAATGGGAATGGGAACGGCTTTGGGTGGCGGCCAATGGTATTTTTACAATCCACAAGCACGTAGTTTGGGCTATACCGAATTTCTGGCAAAATGGGGAAACCGTCCCTTTGCCGACAATTGGCGGCTGAGCAACAAACAAATGAGCAGCCCAACAGGCTTTTCGAGCGATGAAAACGAGGACAGCCCGAATTTAAAAACCGACAGTTTGTCGAACGAAACGGAAAGCAATCCAAATTCGAGAGCCTATTATTTGAAAGAAATTCCCCGAACGGAGGCGCAAAAAAAAGAAGCCAATTTGAAAATTGCAGATGCACTCTACGAAGCAGCTTTTATCTATAAAGAAGAATTGAAAAAGAACGAAAAAGCGAGAGCGGTTTTTGAAGAATTTGCGAGCCGAACAAACAATCATTCGCTTCAATTGCAAGTGTATTTTCAATTGTATCAGCTTTACGACGAGCCTCTTTTTGCACAGCAAAAAAATAAATACAAGCAATTGATTATCGATAATTATGCTGATACCGACTATGCTTTATGGGTTCAAAATCCCGATTATTATCGGGAAATGGAAAAAAAACAAAATTTCTTCAGCGAACAATATGCCCGCGCTTATCAAGCTTTTGAACAAAAACAATATTTATTGGCACTCCATCTTTCCAATCAAGCAATCAATAAACCCGAAAATAATCCTTTAAAAGCCAATTTTCTTTTCATAAAAGCCCTGTCGATGGCGCAAACCAACGTAATGGATTCGATGTACAGAACGTTGGAATTATTGGTAGATAAATATCCCGATGCAGCCATTGCACCACTGGCCGAAACAGTATTGTCGCAAGAAGGAATTGCTTTTTCGAGCGAAGGCAAAACCGCTTCAACGGATGTGTCAAAAGAGGAAGCAATGGAAAAAGCAGCCGAGCTTTACACTTTAAATCCCGATTCCAAACATTTTGTTCTGCTTGTTTTAGATGCCGAAAAAATAAATGTAAGTGCCATTCAGGTTCGAATTCAAGATTTTAACAAGAAACAAAATTCGAGTTTGCGACTTACCAATTATCCTCTACTCGATCAACAATATATTATTGCGATTGGCGAATTTAGAAATCAAACAGACGCCATGGCTTATTATCGGGCTTTTCAGTCCGATCAATATGTTTTTCCACAACTAATTCGGAATGATTCTAAAACTTTTGTAATTTCGGCTGAAAATTATTCTCGTTTTTTCATCGACAAGGATATAAATAAATACCAACTATTCTTTAATAATAAATATTTTAACTAATGTTTAATACAAAAGACAAAAGCATAGTGAAAGGTGGAGAGTTCGACACCAATTCTGTAACCACTATCAGTAAAGGAACAATTGTTACAGGCAATATCACCTCGGAAGGGGACTTTAGAATTGTTGGCCAACTTATCGGAAGTATTCGCTCGATAGGCAAAGTAGTTATTGGGCCAAGCGGAATTGTTGAAGGCGATATCTATTGTCAAAATGCCGATTTTGCAGGGACAGTAAAGGGAAATGTTTCCGTCGAAAATTTGTTGTTCTTAAAAGCAACTTCTAGTTTAAGCGGAAACATCAAAACAGCCAAACTTTCCATCGAAGCCGGCGCACAATTTAATGGAAATTGCGACATGAAAAATGCTTTGGATAGCTCAATGAATGAAAAAGTACAATCCTAAAAAGGATCCAAATGCCTATGTAAAATATTCCAGCATAGCGATGCAAATGGGCTTGGTAATTGGTATTGGCGTGTTTGGTGGTTTTAAACTCGACAAGTTTTTGTCGTTAAAATTCCCCATTTTCACCTTATTTTTCTCACTCGCATCGGTGGCATTAGCCATTTATCTGGCCATTAAAGATTTTATTAAGAAATAATTAGAAAATGAAGAAACAATCAAATCAATTCGCCAACAGACTAACCGTATTGACAGCCATTACGTTTCTAGTTAGTTCCGGACTCACCTATCTTTTGCCCGAAAAACTAGTTAGTCCTTCCTGGCCATTCATAATCGTTTTCTTTTTTATAATTTCCCTCTTCGTTTTTCGTTTTTTACAAAAAAAATCGGGCGGCAACCAAGGAAAATTTATCAATGCTTTTATGCTAAGTACAACCGTAAAATTACTCTTGTATCTGAGTATAATTTTGATTTATGTGTTGATAAATCGGGCAGATGCCATTGGTTTTATCCTGAATTTCTTTGCTTACTACATGATTTTTACGGTGTTTGAGATTCTTTCCATTTTAAGTTACCTTCGAAAACCGCAGTCCAATCTGGATTGACAAAATCCCGGTTTCAAATAAATTCTAGAGCTGGCAAAATCATTGTATCTATACTTTTTGTATCTTTGAGCCATCGAAATAATGATCGAAAATGATATATATTACTCGCCGCGAGCGATTTACAGCTGCTCATCGCTTATTCAAAGCAGAATATACCGACGAAAAAAATCTCGAAATCTTCGGAAAATGCTCCAATCCCAATTGGCATGGACACAACTACGAATTATTTGTAACGATAAAAGGGGAAATAAATCCGGAAACGGGTTTTTTAGTAAACCTTGTAGAATTGAAAAACCTTGTTCGGAAAAAAATTATCGATAAAGTCGATCATAAAAATCTAAACATAGAAGTCGATTTTCTGAAAAATAAATTTACCTCCACCGAAGTATTGGCCATCTCCATTTGGGAAGAACTCGAAAAGGAAATCCTATTGCTAGGCGCAAGGCTCCATTGTGTCAAAATATCCGAAACAGAAAACAATTCAGTGGAATATTTTGGCGAAAACAAATAAAAAATTTATCCTAAACTTAACAAAATGCTCGATTACGAAAAAATAGAATTGTGGAATACCGACAAACTAGACAAACTAAGTTACCATTATTTTGAAATTTTAAAATTAATTGGCGAAGATCCAACTCGTGAAGGTTTGCTAGAAACGCCAAAACGTGTTGGAAAAGCGATGCAATTTCTCACCCAAGGCTACGATGTGAATCCGGAAAATATATTACGCTCCGCAATGTTCAAGGAAGATTACCGGGAAATGGTGATTGTGAAAGACATAGAAGTGTATTCCATGTGCGAACATCACATGATTCCGTTTATTGGCAGAGCACATGTGGCTTATATTCCAAACGGATACATCACCGGATTGAGCAAAATTGCACGCGTAGTGGAGGCTTATGCCCGCCGACTTCAGGTGCAAGAAAGGCTTACAACCCAAATAAAAGACGCCATTCAAAATACACTCAATCCGCTTGGAGTAGCTGTTGTAATTGAAGCCAAACACCTTTGTATGGCTATGCGCGGAGTCCAGAAACAGAATTCGGTTACCACCACTTCCGATTTTACAGGTGCATTCAAACGAAAAGAAACCAGAGAAGAATTTATTCATCTGATAGGTTCCAATTTGCATGGCTGACAAAAAGTCAAATTTTGTTAATTTCTTTCACTTTGGTACGATATTTCATAATCTTGCATTGTAATTATTAAAACTATTAACGATGAATTTTTCTCAAAATCAATTTGGACAGACTTATACGGACGATGTTCAAAGCCAATCCGTAGCAAAAACATTCATGTCGTCCGTTTTCGGATGGATGTTTGTTGCTCTTGGAATTACTGCCGTAACAGCTTATTTATTTGCCTCTAGTCCTAGTTTAATATCGCAGCTCTACACCGAAAGCGGAATGTCTATCATGGGCTGGGTAGTAATGCTTGCTCCTTTTGGATTTGTTATGTTCATGTCGTTCCGATTTCAGCAAATGAGCCGTTCTACGCTAAGCATGATGTTTCTTTTTTATTCCATTCTGATGGGAATGAGCCTAAGCTTTATCTTATTGGCTTATACGTCGGCGAGCGTATTTTCTACATTTATTGTGACTTCCGGAACTTTTGGATTGATGGCTCTTGTTGGCTATACAACCAGTACCGACCTAACCAAATTCGGAAGCATTCTAATGATGGCTCTTGTTGGTATTATCTTGGCAAGTATCGTAAATTTCTTCATGAAAAGCGGAACCATGGAATACATAATCAGTATTCTGGGCGTTTTGATTTTTACGGGTTTAACAGCCTATGATGTTCAAAAACTGAAACGCATCGGTATGGCAACCGGAGAATATCAAGGCGAATCCAGAGACAAGTTGGCCATTATGGGCGCATTGACGCTCTATTTAGATTTTATCAATCTATTCCTTTTTCTACTTCGCTTTTTGGGAAACAGAAAATAGGCAAAAAATAATTTTTAATCATTACGGACAAATAATTTTGTCCGTTTTTTTTATACTTGAAAAATATGAAAGCATTTGTATTTCCTGGACAAGGAGCTCAATTTGTGGGAATGGGAAAAGATTTGTACGAAAACCATGCACGCGCAAAAGAGCTTTTTGAAAAAGCGAACGAAATTTTAGGTTTCAGAATAACCGATTTGATGTTTTATGGAACTGAAGAAGATCTAAAACAAACAAAAGTAACACAACCGGCCATTTTCTTACATTCGGTCATTCTTGCCGAAGTGATGGGAAATAGTTTCCGACCCGATGTGGTGGCTGGCCATTCTTTAGGCGAATTTTCGGCTTTGGTAGCCAATAAAACCCTCGCTTTTGAAGATGGTTTAAAACTCGTTTCACAGCGCGCTTTGGCTATGCAAGAAGCCTGCGAAATTGAACCGTCAACCATGGCTGCCATCATTGGCCTTGACGATGAAAAAGTGATCGCTATTTGCAATTCAATAGAAGAAATTGTTGTTCCGGCAAATTTCAATTGCCCCGGCCAGCTTGTCATCAGCGGTTCTTTCAAAGGCGTTGAAATGGCTTGCGAAAAATTAATTGAAGCCGGTGCCAAGAGAGCCATTCCGCTGAATGTGGGAGGCGCTTTTCACAGCCCGTTGATGGAACCTGCCCGAGTAAAACTGGCAAACGCAATTCAGAATACGCAATTCAACAAAGGAATTTGTCCAATATATCAAAATGTAACGGCTCTAGCTGTAACGGATATTGAATCAATCAAAGAAAATCTGGTAAAACAGCTTACTTCTCCGGTAAAATGGACCCAAATCATGATCAATATGATTGCCGATGGAGTCGATGATTTCACAGAAGTTGGCCCGGGAACAGTATTGCAGGGATTGGTAAAAAAGGTGGACAGAAAAATAGCGGCTCGAAGTGCACAAATTGAGGCTTAACTCAATTTGTGCCATCGTGCAATTATTTCTTTTTTAAATCGACTACAATTTCTTTTGCTTTTTCTTTAAAATAACTTTCCGAATTTGCTATTTCGCCAAACAAACTGATCGCTTCATTTTCACGATCAAGTTTTACCAAACAAAGCCCTTTGTACCACTTGGCCTGATCATAAAAGAGGTTTAAGTAATTGGTAATAACAAAATCAAATTTGCTTACTGCCACTGCGTGCTGTTTAAGTTCCATATTGGCCACGCCTGCATAATAATTGGCCGTAACACTTCCCGGTAGTTTATTAAATTCCAACAAAGCTCCATTAAAATCCTTTTTTTCTAAAAGCGACATTCCTGTTTGCAGAACATCAATATCCAAATTGACTTTGCTTCTCGTATTCACATATACCTCATCTTGATTATAATAGGTATTGTATAGCTTTTCGTTCAAAGATTCTTTTGTGTTGCCCAAAAACCAATAAGCGCCAATCAAAAGCACAATGGCTGCCATGGCGGCAACTGCCGAAAACCGATTTTGTTTGATCATTTTAATCATCTTACCTCCCTTTTTAACTTCCTGCGTTTTTGAATAAATTTCATTTAATTTTCCTCTTAAGATCATCGCATTCTTATCCCCTAAGTTGAGATAAGCCAACTGATAAATTTCAAAATCGGCACGAAATTCCTTGTCGGAATTCAACTTCTGATCAAAGCTGAGAATTTGCTCCTCACTTAGCTCTCCTTTGAGCTTTGCATACATTAATTTTTCTTGTTCATCGTTCATAATAACTCCTTAAATACAGCGTCTTTTTTCATCATTTCTATGAGGAACTGCAAACAGTCCGATCTTCGTTTTCGAACATAGCTCACGTTTTTCAACTCCAATTCAATGGCAATTTCATCCGAACTATAATCGGCCATTGAAAGGCGAAGCATTGTTTGGCAGGTCTCCGAAAGCGCGTTGAAATGTTTAAAAAACAATTTGTTTCTTAAAGCCATCAGGGCTAAGACTTCAACTTGTTCGGTTTCCTCATCAATTTGCCAAACATCATGATAACCGGTAGAATTTCTCAACGGATTTTTATATTTAATTTTCCGATAATCCGACCAAGTGTATTTGGCTACCGCATAGAAAAAAGTAAAAAAAGAACTTGTAATTTTAAAACTGCCTGTTTGCAGTTTGGTGTAAATAACTATTATTACCTCTTGAAAAAGATCACGAGCTTGGGATTCGGTGCCGAAAGATTTTCTTACCAATTTCTGAACGACTCCATAATAATTTTCGTAGATGAAATTGAGAATTGCATCGTTCCCGCTTCTCAAACCATCAATGATTTCGTCATCCTTATACCTTTTCTTCTTCACTCTATTTATGGTTAAAATCGAAAAAACGTTACCCTAAAAAACCGTTTTTTTTTGAACAATTTTTAATTATCTCATTATCAATATATTATATACGTTTTTTTGCTCTATTTTTCATGAAAATCGACAAAAACAGGCAGGTGATCGCTAAAACCACCACTGTATTTCATCCCCAAAAAGGTGCGAAACGGCCTATTTCCTAAAAATTTGGTATCTTTCTCCATCAAAAATGCAGAATTAAAGATTTGAGCATCGCCTTCAACAAAAAAATTATTTTCTTTTGCGACCAGAGCAGGCGAAACCATCATCTGATCCAAAATGGCCCAATCGCCATTGAATTTATTTGTTCCGGACAAATTTCCACTGTAATTTCTCATCAGGTTTACAAGCCGATTTTCTTTGGATAAATCTCCCGCTTTCAAAATTTCCTTTATACTTTGGTCTGTTGGCGTATCGTTAAAATCGCCCATAATGAGAATGTTTGCTTCTTTGTTTTTCAAAAGAATAGCATCTACATGCTTTGCAAGTTCTGCTGCCACAAAATGTCTCCGGCTTTCGGAAGAAAGCTCGCCGCCATATCGTGAAGGCCAATGATTTACGAAAATATGAAGTGTATCCGTTCCAAAAACAATTCCTTGAGCATACAATATATCGCGGGTTTTTGATTCGGGATTATCGGGAAAATTGATGGGTATGGCTTGATGAGTGATGAGCTGAAATATTTTGGGATCGAAAAGCAAAGCAACATCAATTCCCCGTCGGTCGGGCGACTCTTGGTGAACAATGCGATAATCAAATTTCGAAAATGGTGTTTCGTAAACCAATTGTTTCAACACAAAATAATTCTCTATTTCGCACAGACCTATGATAGCCGGCGGACTCCAGCCACCAACAGCCAGAATTATTTTATAAATATTGTTTCTCTTTTTGATAAACCGGGAATAATTCCAATTTCGCATGCCATTTGGCAAATATTCGCTATCGTCGATGAGCGGATCGTCGAAGGCGTCAAAATAGTTTTCGACATTGTAAAACATCGCCCGAAAACTTTCTTTTTTTTCCTGTTTCAAGGAATCTTCTTGGGCCATGCTGAATGTGGCCAAAAATAAGATTGCAAGAAAAAAAACCCATCGTTTTGGTGGAAAAAAAGAAGACTTAAGAAAACGGAAAGTCGGATGGTTCATTTCAGCAGTTAGTGTAACATTGCCAGAAGCAATTCAATATCACGATAGGTCAAATCAAATGTTTCCCCAATTTCTTTGTCAGTAATCACTCCATTGTACAAATAAACTCCCGACCGAACTCCCTCATCGCGCCTCAGCAATTGGTCAACACCGCCTTCTTCGGCAATTTGCAAGATAAATGGCATAAAGAAGTTCGACAAAGCTTGACTCGCTGTACGAGGAACTCCAGAGGCAATGTTTGGAACACAATAGTGGGTAATGCCAAATTCCTGGTAGATTGGTTCGCTATGAGAAGTAAGTCGAGAAGTTTCGAACAAACCGCCTTGATCAATGCTTACATCAATAATTATGGCCCCCTTTTTCATTTTCTGAATGATAGAAGTTGGAACCAGAAATGGCGGAATTCCTTTTCGTTTGCGCATGGCGCCTAAAACCACATCGGCAGTACAAAGGGCTTCCCCCAAGTTTTTCGGTTGCAAAACCGAAGTAAATATTTTGCTTTGAATATTTCCTTGCAAACGGCGCAGGCGATAAACCGAATTATCAAAAACTTTGACAATTGCTCCCATTCCAATAGCCGCTCTGGCAGCATTTTCGCTCACAGTTCCGGCACCAATAATAACCACTTCGGTTGGCTTTAATCCGGGTATTCCACCCAGCATGGAGCCATTACCGTATTTATGATGAGCCAGATATTTGGCAGCAATGTGAAGAGAAGAGTTTCCTACAATCTCGCCCATCGACCGAATGATGGGATAAGAACCGGTGTTGTCTTTAATTTTTTCGAAAGCCAAGGCAGTAGCTCTGTGTTCTATCAATTGCGCAAAATAATTTTTATCGCGTGATAAAAGCTGAAGCGTTGTAAGGATTGTTTGATTTTTTGTGAGTGATTTGATTTCTTGATTATTCAAAGCAGAAACTTTGAGAAGAATGCCCGCTTTGAGCAAGATTTCTTTGTCTTCTACAATTTGAGCGCCTTCGTTGCTATAATCGACATCCTGATAATGTGAGGCTAATCCGGCGCCACGTTCAACCAAAAGTGTGTGTCCGTTTTGAACGAGCAATCCAACTGCTTCCGGACTAAGACAAACGCGTCGTTCCGTGTCGTCGTTTTCTTTCAATAAGGCGATTGTCAAACTTGCTTTTTTGGGCATAAATGCCAATTTTTCTTCTTTCGGAATCAACTGGGAGGAAAGTGAGAAATTTGAAATGCTTTGTTCAGTTACCATTTTAGAAAAATTTTCTCTCCAATTTTATGACCAAGAAATTGTTCTTGAGCCACTTTGATGATCGGATTTGATGGATACGTATACGCAATTGTCGGGCAAAAGGTTTTCAATTTTTTCGGGCCATTCCATAAGGCAAAAATACCCACTTTCGATGTATTCAAAATAACCTATTTGAATGGCTTCTTGGGCATTTTCGATCCGATAAAAATCGAAATGAAATACACGATTTCCGTCGGGTATTTGATACTCATTTACGATGGAGAAAGTGGGCGAAGTAACGATTCTTTCCACTTTTAGCTCTTCGCAAATAGCTTTTATAAAAGTGGTTTTTCCGGCACCCATCTCGCCATAAAAAGCAAATATTTTGTCATTGGCTTTTGTTTCCAACAAACTTTTGGCCACATTTTTTAATTCAGCAACGGAATGGATTGTAAAAGAATTCATCATCGTCTAATTTTCTACAAATTAACTAAAAAATGAGTTTATTTTGCTTTTAAAAACACCAGTGGAGCCAAAATTTCTTCCAACGATATTCCTCCATGCTGAAAGGTGTTTTTATAATAGCTGGCAAAGTGATTGTAATTGTTTTTGTAAGCAAAAAAATCATTCTGCCGTGCAAAAACGAAACTAGACGATAAGTTTTGCTTTGGCAAAAATGCATCGTGAGGATTCCGAATTTCAAAAACATCTTTGGATGAATAAGCCAAATTTTTTCCTGTCTTATACCGCAAATTGGTACTCGTTTCCTTATCTCCAACAATCTGTATTGGATGTTTCACTTGAATAGATCCATGATCGGTAGTGATCACCACATCTACTTTTTTTCCGGACAAATATTTTAACATGTCAAATAAAGGCGAATGCTCAAACCAAGTGCGCGTAATGGAGCAATAAGCGGCTTCGTCTTGAGCCAATTCTCTAAGAATTTCGACTTCTGTTCGTGCATGCGAAAGCATGTCCACAAAATTATAGACAACCACATTTAAAGTTTTATTGAGCAAATTCGGGAATTTATCAAGCAATCGTTTCCCAAAATCAACATTCAGAACTTTATGATAAGAAAACGCATCCCGATTGCCCGAACGAAGGAGCAGTTGCCGAAGCAGTTCTTCTTCCGAACTATTCTTTCCTCCTTCTTCAATTTCATCTACCCATAAATGGGGCATTTTCTTTTGAATTTCTAGCGGCATCATTCCGGCAAATAGCGCATTTCGGGCATATTGTGTTGCAGATGGCAAAATACAATAATACAATTCTTCCTTTGAAGTATAAAAATAGGGCTCCAGCAATGATTCGATACTCTTCCATTGATCGTAGCGCAAATTATCTATAAGAAAAAAAAACAGCGGCTTTTCGGCACTTAAACTGGGAATAATTTTTCTTTGCAAGAGCGTATGCGACATGACCGGAGCCTCCATTTTTGGACTCGAAAGCCAATTTAAATAATTGCGACTCATAAATTTCGAAAACTGAGCATTCGCCTCCTCTTTCTGCATTTTCAAAACCTCATTCATTCCTTGATCGTTCGACGAATTCAGTTTTAGTTCCCATTGAACCAGCTTTTTATAAATGTCGGCCCATTCCTGAAAATTCAAATTGCCACCCAATTCCATACTAATAGCACGAAATTCTTGCTGATACGAACTCAGCGTTTTTTCGCTCACCAGTTTTTTTGTTTCCAGGTTTTTCTTCAGTGCTAGAAGTATCTGATTCGGGTTCACAGGTTTAATTAGATAATCTGCGATTTTGGAGCCTATCGCATCCTCCATGATTGATTCCTCTTCGCTTTTAGTAATCATAATTACAGGCAATTGTGGATGCTTGTTTTTGATTCGCTCAAGCGTTTCTATTCCACTCAATCCGGGCATATTTTCATCCAAAAAAACAATATCAAAGGTCTCTTTTTCGATCAACTCCAAAGCATCCATACCATTATTTGCGACTTTAAGCACATATCCTCTTTGTTCCAAAAACAAAATATGCGGTTTTAAAATCTCAATCTCATCATCAATCCATATTATTTTAGCCATTTCGTTATCTTTTTTTTCTTTAAACCGCCAATCTGAGAGCGAATAAAACATTTCATGTTTTGCACTGCAAGTTACGTCTTCTTGAATAGACGAAAATAATTCGAAGCTGTTAATCTTTGTTAATAGAAATTCCGCTTAGAACAATTGCCTCAAATATTCTAATTTTCTCTTAATTATTGCGCTCGTTCAAACGCATTTACGTAACTTTGCAGCCGTTCTAGATTCGCTTATGAAAGAAACAATCACCAACAAAAGCAAAATATACAATGACCCTGTATATGGATTTATTTCTGTTCCAAACGCATTGTTGTTTGACTTGATAGAACATCCCTATTTTCAGCGTCTTAGAAGAATTAAGCAATTGGGACTTTCTCATTTGGTTTATCCCGGCGCTATGCATACCCGTTTCCAGCATTCGATGGGCGCTTTATTTTTGTTGGAACATGCATTGCGGACACTTCGCGAAAAAGGAATTGCTGTTTCGGAGCAAGAACAAACGGCCGCTTCGATAGCCATCCTTTTGCACGACATTGGTCACGGCCCTTATTCCCACACCTTGGAAGGGATTTTAATCGAAGATTTGACACACGAAAACATTTCCAATTATTTGTTGGAGGAGTTGAATAGGCAATTCAACGGAGCATTGGATTTGGCTATTCAAATTTTCAGAAATACCTACGATCGCAAATTTTTCCATCAGCTCGTTAGCAGTCAATTGGACATGGATCGTTTGGACTATTTGCGGCGCGACAGCTTTTTTACGGGCGTTTCGGAAGGAGTCATTGGCACTGAAAGGTTAATAAAAATGCTCAATGTGATCAACGACCAAATTGTAGTTGAAGAAAAAGGAATTTATTCTGTTGAGAAGTTTTTGGTTGCCCGAAGAATTATGTATTGGCAAGTTTATTTGCATAAAACCGTCATTGTAGCCGAAAACCTACTCATTCAAATCATTGAGCGAGCAAAACAATTAGCTAAATCGGGCGAGCCGCTGTTTGCTTCACCCGCTTTTGAGTTTTTTTTAAAAAAACAACCAAACAAGCTTCAGTTTTATAAAGACCCAATAGTGGTTGAAAATTTTGTTCAAATGGATGATTTCGACATCATGGGAGCTATAAAAGTTTGGACACAACATCCGGACAAGAGTTTGTCGCTATTAAGCCAAATGCTTATTCATAGACATTTACCCAAAATTCAAATTCAGAAACAAGAATTTGATCCGGCATTTTTGGAAAAAATACAAAGCGAAGTATCTAAAAATTATGGCATAACAATTGATGAATCAAAACGATTTGTCGTGAGTGGAATTGTGAGCAATAGAGCCTACGACCAAATGCACAATGAAATTTTTATTGCTTCAAAAAGCGGAATGCTTACCGAAATTGCCACCGCATCCGACAATTTCAACATTCGGAGTCTTTCTGATCCGGTAAAAAAATATTTTTTGTTTTACCCAAAAGAAATAAATACAATTCACAATTAACCAAATACGACAGACAATCGGAAATAAGCCAAATAAAATTACTAAAATGCAACAGGAAATCAACCTGGCAAATGCCCTAGTCTTTTAATCATCAAAATAGAGAAACATGAAATTCACTGCCAGCCAAATAGCCCACGCATTAAACGGAACAGTTGATGGCGATAATGACATCGAAGTTTTTACGCTTTCAAAAATCGAAGAAGGGAAATCGGGATCACTCAGCTTTTTAGCCAACCCAAAATACACTCCTTATATTTACGATACACAAGCCAGTATAGTAATCGTAAACAACTCCTTTGTTCCCGCCAAGGAATTGAACTGCACGCTCATTCGGGTAGAAGATGCTTATACCGCTTTTTCGCAACTGTTGGATATGTACAACAAGGTAAAGCTGAATAAAACAGGCATTTCGAAACAAGCAGCCATTTCCGACACAGCCGTAATTGGCAAAAATGTTTATATAGGTGAGTTTGTTGTGATTGGAGAAAATGTAAGCATTGCCGACAACTCAAAAATTTATCCTCTTACCTATATTGGCGACAATTGCAAAATTGGTCAGGAAACAACTCTTTTTGCCGGAGTAAAAATATATTCCGAATGTATCATTGGAAATTTCTGCACCCTTCATGCTGGCGTTGTAATCGGATCCGACGGATTTGGTTTTGCTCCACAAACCAACAATCAATACGTCAAAGTTGCGCAAATTGGGAATGTAATTCTGGAAGATCATGTTGAAATTGGAGCCAATTCCACGATAGATCGAGCCACTTTAGGTTCCACCATTATCCGTAAAGGTGTAAAACTCGACAATTTGATTCAAATTGCACACAATGTTGAAATTGGCGAAAACACAGTAATGGCTGCGCTTGCCGGGATATCTGGATCAACAAAAATTGGAAAAAACTGTATGATTGGTGGGCAAGTAGGAATGAACGGACATATCAGAATTGGCGACAATGTAAAAATTGGTGCCCAAGCAGGAGTTATTAGCAATGTAAAAGATGGAGAAACCATCATTGGCTCACCGGCCATGGATGTTGGCGCATTTATGAGATCCTCCGTTTATTTCAAAAAACTACCCGAATTAGCCCAAAAGATTCATACGATAGAGAAAAAGCTGAAAGACGTATAAAGCCACTCTAAATTGTATTTTTAATTTTAATACCTTTGCAGGCAAAAATAAATGTGCGACTTTTATTTACAATTTTTTCACACTTAATTAATACTTGATTTGATGGCTCTAACAAAACAAAGGACACTTAAACAAGAAACACACATATCCGGAATAGGACTTCACACCGGAAAACAGATTACAATTAAATTCAAACCTGCTCTTGCAAATTTCGGCTTTCGTTTTGTACGCACCGATTTGGAAGAAAATCCAACAATCAAAGCAGACGCAAACAATGTAGTGGATACTTCCAGAGGCACTACCATCGAACAAAACGGAGCACGCGTTTATACTGTTGAGCATGTTTTGGCTGCTCTGGTGGGTTTACAAATCGATAACGTTTTAATGGAACTCGACGGTCCTGAAATCCCAATTTTGGATGGCAGTTCCAAACAATTTATTCAATTATTTGAAGAAGCCGGAATTGAAGAACTAGAAGCACCAAAAAATTATTTTGAACTTCAAGAAACCATCTCCTATAAAAACGAAAAAACAGGCAACGAGTTTATTGCCATTCCATCTGATACATTTCGATTGAGCGTAATGGTAGATTACGGCTCCGAAGTGCTTGGGATGCAATATGCTGAACTAAAAAATATTGAAGATTTTAAAGCCGAAATTGCCGGTGCTAAAACATTTGCATTTTTACACGAATTAGAATTTCTATTCAAAAACGGACTTATAAAAGGCGGTGATTTAAACAACGCTTTAGTGTTTGTAGAAAAACCCGTTTCGCAAGACGAATTGGATCGCATGGCCACATTGTTTGGAAAACCCCGCATTTCTATTACCGAAAAAGGCTTCCTCAACAATGTGGAATTGCTTGCAAACAACGAACCCGCACGCCATAAGCTTTTGGATTTAATTGGCGATTTGGCTTTGATAGGACAACCAATCAAAGCGCATATTATCGCAAAAAAACCGGGCCATTTCAACAATGTTGAGTTTGCCAAACTTTTAAAGAAAGCATCTGCCCGCAATCAAAAACGAAAAGAACTGCCGCAGTTCGATGCACAATCAGTTCCCGTGCTGGACATCAATGCAATCATGAAATTATTGCCTCACCGTCCGCCATTTTTGTTGGTCGATCGTGTTTTGCATATCAGCGACTCCCAAATTATTGGATCGAAAAATGTTACGATGAACGAATCGTTCTTTGTAGGCCATTTTCCTGAGGAGCCGGTAATGCCTGGCGTTTTGCAAATAGAAGCCATGGCTCAAACAGGTGGAATTCTGGTTTTAACTACCGTACCCGATCCGGAAAATTATTTGACCTATTTCATGAAAATTGATCAGGTGAAATTTAGAAACAAAGTTGTTCCCGGCGATACACTTTTCTTTAAACTCGATTTGTTATCGCCCATACGCAGAGGCATTTGCCACATGAAAGGCATAGCTTATGTTGGAAATAAAATTGTCATGGAAGCCGAAATGATGGCTCAAATATCAAAGAAAAATTAATCTTATGAATCAACCTTTAGCATACGTTCATCCTGAAGCCAAAGTGGCTAAAAACGTCGTGATTGAACCTTTCGTTAACATCGAAAAAAACGTTGTAATTGGCGAAGGAACATGGATAGGCTCCAATGTAACCATTATGGAAGGTGCCAGAATAGGAAAGAATTGCAAAATTTTTCCCGGAGCGGTCATCTCTGCTGTTCCGCAAGATTTAAAATATGCTGGCGAAGACACAATTGTTAGAATTGGCGACAATACAACCATTCGGGAATTCGTTACCATCAACAGAGGCACCAAAGCAAATATGGAAACCGTAGTGGGAAACAACTGCTTATTGATGGCTTACGTACACATTGCTCACGATTGCATTGTGGGAAACAATGTAATAATGGCCAATGCAGCTACGCTGGCCGGACATATAGAAATTGAAGATTGGGCTATCATTGGCGGATTATCTGCTGTGCATCAATTTGTAAAAATTGGCAAACATACCATGATTTCGGGCGGAGCATTGATACGAAAAGATGTTCCACCTTATGTAAAAGCTGGAAGAGAACCTGTTTCCTATATTGGCGTAAACTCTGTTGGTCTCCGCAGAAGAGGTTATACGGCGGATCAAATAAACAATATTCAGGATATTTATCGCGAGTTATTTTTACGTAGCCGAAATGTGGCGCAAGCTGTTAGTTATATCGAAACGAACATGCCCATAACAGCCGAACGCGACGAGATTTTGACCTTCATAAGCAATTCGCAACGTGGAATAATGAAAGGTTATTTAAAAAATTCATAATTAGGAATAAGCAATGGCAACTACTTCAGATTTTAGAAATGGATTGGTAATCGAATTCAATGGCGAATTGTTTTCGATATTTGAATTTCAGCACGTTAAGCCAGGCAAAGGACCGGCTTTTGTGCGCACAAAATTGAAAAATTTAAAAACGGGAAAAGTAATTCCGAACACTTTTACTGCCGGTGTAAAAATAAATGTGGAACGCGTTGAACGCAGAAGCTACCAATTTTTGTACAGCGAAGGGAATGCGATGCATTTTATGAATAACGAAACCTTTGAACAAACTTTTATCAATAGAGAATTGATAGGCAAACCCGCCGATTTCTTAAAAGAAGGACAAAGTGTTGAGATTCTCTTCCATGCAGAAACAGAAACTCCATTAACCGTAGATTTGCCGGCTTATGTTACTTTAGAAGTTACTTACACCGAGCCCGGCGATAGAGGAAACACTGCAACAAATACTTTTAAAGATGCTACAGTTGAAACCGGAGCTACTGTTAAAGTTCCTCTATTCATCAATGCAGGCGAATTGATTAAAGTGGACACCCGTTCCGGCGACTATTCCGAGCGAGTGAAATCTTAAAAAATCTTTGAAAAAACAGTTGGCAGGATTTTATTATTCCTGCCATTTTTTTTAAATAAAACGATATGAAACTAGCAAAAGCATTCAGCTTAACCGAAATTGGTAAAATCTTGAACCAAAACACCATTGGCGATCCCAATTTTCAAATCACGGGATTGAATGAAATCCACATGGTTGAAAAGGGAGACCTCACTTTTGTTGACCACCCGAAATACTATCACAAAGCATTAAACTCTGCTGCTACCACTATTATTATCAATAAAGAGGTGGAATGCCCCGATGGCAAAGCGTTGATTGTTTCTACAGATCCCTTTTTCGATTATTTGAAATTGGTTGAATTGTTTCGTCCTTTTGAAAAAGCAAACAAGAGCATTAGCGACAGTGCCACAATAGGAGAAGGAACCATTCTTCAACCCGGCGTTTTTGTGGGCAATCATGTGAGCATTGGCAAAAATTGCTTGATTCATTCGAATGTAAGCATCTACGATCACAGCATTATTGGCGACAACGTGATTATTCATGCAAATTCGGTTATTGGTGCCGATGCCTTTTATTTTCAAAAAAGAGCAAGTGGGTTTAAGAAATTCGAGAGCTGCGGCCGTGTTATTATCAAAGACAATGTCGAAATTGGAGCTCTTTGTTCTATCGACAAAGGCGTGTCGGGCGATACCATCATTGATCAAGGAACAAAAACCGACAATCATTGCCAGGTGGGACACGATACATATATCGGAAAAAACTGTTTGATTGGAGCGTATGGGGCTATTGCCGGAGTAACGCGAATCGAAGACGATGTCATTTTATGGGGACGCGTTTCGGTAAACAAAGACTTGGTGATTGGGAAAGGAGCGATCGTTTTGGCAACTTCGGGAGTTGATAAAAATTTAGAAGGTGGTAAAACCTACTTTGGTGTTCCAGCTATTGAATCGCGGTCAAAATGGAAAGAAATGGCATTTGCAAGAATGCAACTAGAGGAATACGAAAAAACCAAAGGGCCGATCTAATCGATCACTTTTTCATCGTCTTGTTGATTTTGCCAATCCAATGCTGCTAGAATGGCGGCGAGTGTCCAAAACGGGATTGCAGCTTTATCTGTATCCAGAAAATTATTCAAAATTCCATGGCTCAGATAGGTGACAAAAGCCAAAGTGGTAATCATTGCCAAAAATTTAATTGTCTCATTTTTAGCAGTTCTGTGCACTCTAAAACCGGTGACCATAAGAATCAGAAAAACAGCCGAAATTGCAAAAAAGCCAAGAATTCCGGATTCGGCAAGAGGTCCAAGATATTCGCTGTGGGCGGTGCCGGCATCGCCCGAATTGGTGCTAATGATAGTTCGTTCGTCCGACCGCTGAAATGGACCATACACAAATTGATAGGTTCCTGGCCCCCAGCCCAAAATAGGACGTTCGTAAAACAACCGCAGTGCGCTATTCCAACGATTGATCCGCTCTAAATTGGAAGCATCAGACATCACATTTGTCGAAGATTTGAGATGATCCATAAACACTTCCGACGATTGAGTTTCGTTCTTTTCTAAGCGTTGATCGATACGCTGTTTGTTCAACCAAACCAAAACTAAACCAAGCACTATCAAAAACATCAGATAGCGAAATCGAATTCTCAATTTCATCAGAATAAAAACAAAAATGGCGAGGCCAAAGCTCAGCCAAGCGGCGCGACTGTATGACAAATAAAATGCTGGTAAAAAAAGCAGAAGAAATCCAAATGCTGCTATTCTCGTAAAACGCAACGATTTTGACCAAAACAAAAAGCCAAAAAGCACCGGAAGCATCAATGCAATAACCATTCCGTAAGCTGTATGATCATTGTAGAAAGGACTCATAATCCATCGNNGAAATTTGAAAGAAACCAGTGGTTTGTAACTTGAAATGCTGGTTACAAACATCCATCCCAAATAAAAAAGAATAGCAATTGTGATGGGATGTTTCAGTAAGAAAACATCTAGTTTTGGGTTTCGAAGGATTTTCAGGACAAAGAAAACCAAAAAGGCAATCAAAATGGGTTCGGTTGGCAGCGAAATTCCCAAACCCCACTCCTGCTGACTTAAATTGATAGACAATGGCGTTAAAAAAATCAGCGCCCAATACAAATATTCTTGAGCAAAAAGCAGCAACAATAAAGCAATCAGCGCGAGGGGAAATAGGAAAACAAAATAGTTGTTGTGACTAATAAAAAAAAGATTTATGGCTACAAAAAGAAGAGCGATTGCGCTAGCGAGCACTATTTTCCATTTATCAGCCATTGCTGCGATTAGTTCTTTTTCAGTTCAATTCCTTCGAACACAACCAAAGCCGTAAACGAAAGAAGCGCGGCTACCAACATGCTTCCCAAAACAATAATCCAGCGTATCGGCCGGCATTTCTTGTCGGCAACATAAGCCGATTCAATTACATCTACATAGGTTTCTTGCCTGTCCAAATCGGCAATTGCTTTATCTTGAGCGGCAATCAAGCCGGTGAGCAATCCATTTTCATATTTCAAACGATCCATCACAAGAATGAGTTCGCCTCCTTTTTCGTCCATTCGTTTTTTGAGCTCTTCAACACGTTTTTTATCCACTTTCGTAAGGCCGCCTTCTACGGTTCCTAAATAGCCTTTCACTATTTCGGCCGACTGTGCGTCGAAATCGATTAAGCCTTCTCGTGTAGCCAATGTATGCAATCGTGTTTTTAACGAATCGATGGTAGCGAGTTTTCGCTCCACAGCTCGGCTCCACATTCCCACTGTTTGTCCGTATCTTTTTTCGTGCAATGTTTTTATTTTCGATTCATATCCTTTTATAATTGCATCTACCATAAGCTTCGCCTGAACCGGATCCGTGTCAGTTACCTGAATCTGAACGGCATCGGCCAAAGTTTTGCTAACTGAAACATTGCGGTTGTATATTCGATTCATCTTTGTTTGGGCAAAAGATTTGGATGAGTCGATTTGATAATGCTTCCACAAACTGAATTGTATTATCAAACTATCGCGGATTTGATTTGCATTCAATATCTGAACCATTTGTTCTGAAAGGCTTTCGTCGGAATAGGATGTTGTATTGGAGGGATAAACCACTGCCCAGCTCTTAAAATACGGTTTAATGAAGACTGGAGACGAAAATACGACAGAAATAAGAATGGCTACAATCTGAATACTCACCAATAATTTAAACCATCTCAGAGCGAGATTAATTAGATTGACATTTTTAAAAACCAACTCCATTTTTATATCTTTTGTTCTTTTAGTAAAAACCCCTTCACTTCATCCATTTCAAAAATACAATAAAATTGACCCCGACACGATTGCCTTTTCAATTTTTATAAACAGCTTATTCGATGATTGGACTCGCAACTATTTCTTTTTCTTTGTTTAAAACGATACGAATCATTTCGTTCAGATTGAGCAACCTTAAAAAGAATGCCAACAACAAAGAAAACCCAACATAAAGAATCAGGTTTTTCCACCAGTGATCATTAAAATCATAGAATACATAAGCAAGCCCTAAATCAAGAACGACAAAAGAGAATAACCGAATGGAAAGCAACAAATTAGATTTAAGTTTCAATTGCTTTGAAGCAAAATACAAATGAAAGAATGCGCTCGAATACAAGGCCGAAATATTGGCAATGGAAGCGCCAAAAGCAGCATACCTTGGAATCAGCAACACATTGAGCGTGAAACTGATGAGCATGCTCAAGGCGGCTATCCCAATGAGAATTTTCAAGTCGCCATTGGCTGTGAGTAAGGTTCCAAAAACGTAGGAACTTGCAACAGCAATGCTTCCAAAAATCAAGACCGACAAAACCTGTCCCGATTCCTCAATATGATCGCGATAAAGTAATTCCATCAATTGATAACTATACATCCAAGAGCCGATTGCTAGAATAAAGCTAGCCGTAAATAAGATTGAAAACGGCATTCTTATCATTTGCGCCAAATTTTGCTTTTCTTTTATCATCTTCGAAAAAATGGGCAACAATAAAATGGCAAATAAATAAGACAACTGATTTGAAGCATCCATAATTCGGAAAGCATGAGCATAAATTCCGGCTTGAGTTTCCCCTTCATTCGAAGGCAAAAGGCGCTCTAAGAGCACGCTATCAATTCGATGATAAAGTGTCATCAATAAAACAAGCAATGCAAAGGGCGCACTTTTTTTCAAAATCATTAGAAAAAAAACCGGGTTCCAGGTCAATTTACGAAAGCGCGATTTAAACACAACGATTCCGAAGCCAATCATGACCGTTGCTGTATAGGCGGCAGTTTGAGAATATACGAACCATTCTATTTGAAACACTTTGCTACTCACATTTCCCCAGAGCAGAACAGACATAATTGCAATCATCATTACGCGATCGATGACTGACATAATGCTTTCCGTTTTAAACATCATCATGCCGCTGATATTGGAACGTAAATACATAATAAACGAAATCAAAAACTGATTGAACCCCACCAGCGCAAGCAATTTGAGCTGACTGCCTCTGTATCCAATCAGAAAAGCCAAAGCAAAGGTGGATAGAAAATACCCGACAGAAAGAAGCAATTTTAAAGAAAGTATGGCCGAAAAATGCTTCTTCAGTAAAGCGGAATGCTGGGCAATATTCCGATTATTAAAATTGGTAATGCCCAAATCGAGCAAAATATTAAATAAGAAACTAAAATTTAGAAGCGTGAAATAGAAGCCAAAATCTTGAGAGCCTACTACATTTTGCACAGTTCGATCAATACCAAAAATCCAAAAAGGCTTAATTAGTAAATTGAGCAAAACAAGTAAAGCCAGATTTGTCAAAAATTTTCGTTGCATAAATAATTTTAGCGAAGGTCTGCTATTGAAAGCAATATTTTATCTTTGAACAAATTTATTAATTATTGAATTGCTTCCGTGAAAATTGCTGTAAATACCCGTCTGCTTATCAATCAAAAAATGGAAGGAATACAATGGTTTACCTTTGAAACGCTCCGGCGTATTACCCAAGCGCATCCCGAACATAGCTTTTACTTCATTTTCGATCGGCCTTATCAAGCCGAATTTATCTTCTCGAAAAATGTTATTCCGCTGATACTAAGCCCTCAAGCACGCCATCCTTTTTTGTTTTACGTCTGGTTTCATTGCCGCATTCCCAAACTATTGAAAAAACACAAGATCGATATTTTTGTTTCGCCCGATGGATTTTTGCCACTCAAATCCAGCATTCCTACTTTAGCGGTGATTCATGATATCAATTTCGAACATCAAACCAAAGGCATTCCTTTTCTTGTAGCGCATTATTACAAACATTATTTTCCGAAATACGCCCGATTGGCCACCAAAATTGCCACCGTTTCCGAGTTTTCGAAATCTGATATCGTGAAAAAATATTCGATCGATCCTCAAAAAATAAGCGTTGTTCACAATGGAATAAACGAATCCTTTGTCCCCATTTCAGAAATGGAAAAAGAAGTTGTTCGAGCCGCCTATTCGAATGGAAAACCCTTTTTTGTTTTTGTTGGAAGCCTTCATCCACGAAAAAATTTATGCAATCTTCTGAAAGCCTTCGACCAATACAAAAAAACGGATACATCTCAAACACAATTGCTTGTTGTTGGAGCCACTCTTTTCAAGACGAAAGAAATTTTCCGAACACATAAAACGATGGCGTACAGCAACGAAGTTCATCTATGCGGTCATTTATATGCAAACGAATTGCACCGTGTTTTGTCGTCGGCCAAAGCACTTGCCTATGTTTCGCATTTTGAGGGATTTGGAATTCCAATTGTGGAAGCTTTTGCTTGCGATACGCCGGTAATCACCTCCAATACGAGTTCTATGCCCGAAGTAGCCGGAGAAGCAGCACTTTATGTCGATCCAAATTCTGTGGAAGAGATTGCTGATGCATTAAAAAAAATGGACAACGAAACTGTACGCGCTCATTTTATTTCGCTAGGACGCATCCAAAAAACAAAATTCAGCTGGAGCAAAACCGCCCTTCTTCTTTGGGATAACATGGAAGCTCTTTTATCGAAAATGGAACAAAAACAAAAATAAAACCCTTACTTTGCAAACAAAAAATCGACGATCAATACAATGAATGTACTTTTAATCGGTTCAGGAGGACGCGAACACACATTGGCTTGGAAGCTAACCCAAAGTTCCAAACTAAGCAAATTATTCATTAGTCCGGGCAACGCAGGAACTTCCATGCATGGAAAGAATGTTTCATTGGATTGGAGAAATTTCAAAGAGCTGAAAGCCTTTCTCCTTTTGGAAGAAATTTCGATGGTAGTAATTGGCCCCGAAGATCCACTTGTTGAAGGCTTGCACGATCAGATAATAAGTGACAAACAAACACAGCACATTTTCGTTATCGGACCAAAGAAGCTAGCAGCAAAACTAGAGGGAAGCAAGGATTTTGCAAAAGAATTTATGCAGAAATATGCTATCCCAACTGCCATTTACAAAAGTTTTACCAAAGAAACGATGGATCAGGGAATCCGTTTTTTGGAAGATATTAAATCGCCTTATGTTTTGAAAGCAGATGGTTTGGCCGCCGGAAAAGGAGTCGTTATTTTAGACGATTTGGACCAAGCCATTGCCGAGTTTTCGGCTATGCTGAAAGACGAAAAATTCGGCGAAGCCAGCAAAACTGTTCTTATTGAAGAATTTCTTAGCGGTATTGAATGTTCGGTATTTGCATTGACCGACGGGAAAACGTACAAACTATTCCCTGTTGCCAAAGATTATAAACGAGTTGGAGAAGGCGACACTGGACTGAATACCGGAGGAATGGGCTCTGTTTCGCCGGTTTCTTTTGCCGACGAAACTTTCATGAAAAAAGTGGAAACCCGCATTATTCAACCTACTCTAAACGGATTGATAAACGAAAAAATTGATTATTCAGGATTCCTCTTTTTCGGATTGATAAAAGTGAACGGCAATCCATTTGTCATAGAATACAATGTTCGCTTGGGCGATCCGGAAACCGAATCAATCATTCCTCGATTGGAAACTGATTTATTGGAATTGTTCCAAGCCACCGCCGAAAAACGATTGGATGAGATTCCGATTCAAATATCCAATCAATTTGTAAGTTCAATCATCTTAGTTTCGGGCGGCTATCCGGGCGATTACGAAAAAAATAAACTGATTTCCGGTTTGAATTTGGTAAAAGAATGTTTGGTTTTTCATGCAGGTACAAAACAGAATGAAAACCAAGAAATACTCACCAACGGCGGAAGAGTGTTGGCGCTTACAGCTTTCGGTAGCAGCAAACAAGAAGCATTGGCAAAAGTTTATGCCGAAGCAGAAAAAATTCATTTTGAAGGGAAATATTTTCGCAAGGATATTGGATTCGACCTCTAAAATTGTAAACAAATTATGATACTCAAACTTTTTAAAACCACTTACATAGCCCAAATAGTTTTCTTAATTCTGTTGACGATTGTTCTATGGCTGCCGGCATTTATTCGCCCAATACCCGTGGTTTCACTTCAATTTAATCAGTTTACTTCGTTCCTATTCCCCGAATCATACTTAGGGCTTCCTGTTTTAAGTGTGTTTATTGCTTTTATATTACTATTGTTTGAGGCTTTCTTCTTGTCATATCTTTTTTCGGTCAACGAACTTACCCATCGAAATAATTTTCTTGCCGGATTTTTATTCATTCTTTTTTTGAGCCGAAGCCCAGAGCATTTGAATTTTCAACCTTCACAAATCGCATTGCTCTTTCTAATTTTGGCTTTGCGCAACATATTGAACAATTTTAAATCGACTCAAAGTTTAAATTTATTGCTGACAGCCTCTTTTTGGATATCGATAGCCAGCCTTTTTGTGCCTTCCGTAATTTTTATTTATCCTGCTTTATGGATTAGTCTGATTTTATTTCAAATTTTTAGCTGGAGAAGCATCCCAATCAGCCTAATTGGGTTAATAATTCCATACTTTATCCTATTTACAGCTTATGTAAGCGTAAACGAACATCTGCTCTTTATCGATCAGATAGTCCGTCAGGCCGAATCCCTATTTTCCATGCCTACAATGCCAAAAACAAACGAAATAATCGAACTGGCACTTTCGGCCATTTTGACTTTCTTTTCAGCTAGTTATATTTTATCGCGAGTTGGCAAACAAGTCATTCACATTCGAAAAAAAACCAGTTTTATCTTTTGGCTTTTGGGAATTAGCATTTTAGTCTCCATTTTAAGCACCGATGTTTCCGCACGCGAAATCGTATTTATTCCCTTTGCAGCCATTTTGGGATATTATTTCAATGCACTGAAACGACAATTTTGGGCCGATCTTTTTATCAGTCTTATCTTTTTTCTCATTCTCTTCCAAAATTACAAATCCTTGTTCTATGCTTAAACTTCGATTTATTGAGGATGATAAGCTAGAAGCCGGATGCGATGAAGCCGGGCGTGGTTGTTTGGCCGGACCTGTATTTGCGGCTGCCGTTGTTTTGCCGCCCGATTTTAAAAACGAACTGCTGAACGATTCCAAAAAACTGAGCAAAGTCAATCGGGACGCGCTACGTAGCCTTATCGAAAAAGAAGCCCTTGCGTGGGCTGTTGCAAGCATGACAGCCGAAGAAATTGACGAAATAAACATCCTAAACGCCAGCATCTACAGCATGCATAAAGCAGTGGGAAAATTAAAAACAGAGGCTCAACGACTCTTGATTGACGGCAATCGATTTAAAAAATATAAATCGGTCGAATACCATACAATTGTGAAAGGCGATGAGAAATATATGGCCATTGCTGCGGCTTCGGTTTTAGCTAAAACGCATCGGGATGAGTATATGGAAAAAATCCATTCAGAATTTCCAGACTACGACTGGAAAAACAACAAAGGCTATCCAACTCCAAAACATAAAGAAGCCATTCGCTTGCATGGAATTACTCCATTTCATCGCAAAACTTTTCGAATGAGTGAACAGTTAAAAATTTCGTTTTAGTTCCTTTGCTTCATTCTCAAAGAGGCAAATGCTATTAATTTGTTAATTTAGGTATTCCTTGACTTAAATAGATATTTTAGCACAAAATTAGCTCATTGCAAAGAATTGCAAAACTCATTTCATTGCTGGGGCTTAAAAAGCAAGGCATACTTATTCTCATATTTTTAATTTAATCTAGTGTTTATGAATCAAATAAAATTATTATTTCTAGTAGCAATACTAAGCCTAAGCAACCTGGGCTTTTCGCAAAATCATGTTGTTGATCTTAAAAAATCGAACCTTCAATGGGTAGGAAAAAAGATTGGTGGCGAACACACCGGAACAATTCAACTTCAGGAAGGATCTTTTGTTCTGAAAAACAACAAAATAAATTCGGGCGTTTTTTTGATTGATATGTCGAGCATTGTTGATACTGATTTGCAAGATGCCGATTACCGAGCAAAGTTAGAAGGACATCTGAAATCGGATGATTTTTTCGGCGTAGAAAAATTCCCTACTGCCAAATTGGTTATTACAGAAAGTACTGAATTTAAAAACAATACGGCCACTGTTAAAGCCAATCTCACCATCAAAGGAATTACAAATCCTATAGAATTCAAAGTAAGCAAAGCCAATTTAACCTTTAAATCCGAAATCGTCATTGACCGATCAAAATTTGATGTAAAATACGGCTCGAAATCTTTTTTCGAAGGCTTGGGCGACAAACTTATCTACGATGATTTTACACTTCTGGTGAACATTGTTGTAGTGAAATAAGCACAGCTCCACATTAACGCATTTTTATTTAAAAACCCATTTCAGAAAAGCTGAAATGGGTTTTTTCATCCCACAAATTCATTCTTTT
>DMBV01000107.1 GCA_003445975.1 Bacteroidales bacterium | reverse complement strand
ATTTGTTTTTCGTTTTCGGAAGTGTAAAAGATAGCCGAACGGTATTGTGTGCCTATATCTGGTCCTTGTCGATTTAGTTCGCCCGGATCGTGGGTTTCGAAAAATAAAATAGCAATTTCCCGAAAGCTAATTTTTTGAGGATCATATATCACTTTGGTCGTTTCTGCATGTCCCGTATTTCCAGTGCAAACTTGTTGATAGCTAGGATGGTCGCGATGTCCGCCCATATAGCCGACTTCTGTCGATATAATTCCGGCTTTTTTCTGAAACTGATACTGAGTTCCCCAAAAACATCCACTGGCAAAATAGGCGGTGTCGTATTGAATTTCGGTAATTTTCAATGGTTCGAAATTGAGCGAAATAGAATTTACACAATGTCGAATATTCTTTTGTGTAAATCCTTCTCCTTCGAAAACATGACCCAGATGCGCGCCGCAGTTTGCGCAAAGTATTTCTGTTCGCCTACCATCCGCATCTCGTTTGCGTTCTACTGCTCCTTGAATTTCGTCGTCAAAACTTGGCCATCCGCATTGTGCATCAAATTTGTTTTCCGATTTGTACAAATCGGCACCACATCTTTTGCATTGATAACTTCCTTGTTCGGTGTTTAAATAATATTTCCCCGAATAGGGGCGTTCGGTTCCTTTGTGAAGGATTACAAGCTCTTCTTCGGCAGTGAGTGGCTTGTACTTGGGTTTGTCTTGACTAGATGCGGTCATAATTATTAGGGAAATAAATAGGCTTAAAAAAACAATCTTGTACTTCATAGGCAAAGAAAGTCAAAATCCTTCCTCGCAATCGAGCCGAATATTTAAAAAGCTGTTAAATTTTTTAAATCTATTGCTTTTGCAATTCGTTTTATCGTATTATTGTAATATCAAATTAATATCAAATTAATCAAAATAAATAAAATTATGAAAGAAGAAAAATTAGCATTCCCGTCCTCAGGCTATCTTGTATTATTGATAGTTGTTTTGCTTATTCTGGTACCTATTCCTTTAATCATTCTCACAAAAATTCCTTATCTGCTTTTGTTTGTAGCTGCTGGCATTTTTATGTCGTTTGGATTTTTTATAGTCAATCCAAACGAATCGATGGTTTTGGTGTTGTTTGGCTCATACAAAGGAACTGTGAAAGACTATGGCTTTTTTTGGGCAAATCCGTTTCTTATAAAGCGTAAAATTTCATTAAGGGCACGGAATATCGACAACGAGCCCATCAAGGTAAATGATCATGTAGGAAACCCAATCATGATTGGAATTGTATTGGTGTGGCGTGTAAAAGACACCTTTAAAGCAGCCTTTGATGTAGATGATTACGTGCATTTTGTTGATATTCAGTCAGAAGCGGCAATTCGTCAATTGGCGGGCGATTATCCTTATGATAATTTTGACGATGCCGGTGCCGATATTACTTTGCGTTCGGGTGGCGAAACGGTAAATCAAAAACTGGAAGAAGCATTGAAAGACCGATTGGAAATTGCCGGAATTGAGATTATGGAAGCGCGGATTTCGCATTTGGCCTACGCCCAGGAAATTGCACAGGCTATGCTGAAGCGGCAACAAGCCACAGCCATTGTAGCCGCACGTTTCAAAATTGTGGAGGGAGCTGTAAGTATGGTAAAGATGGCTCTTGATCAACTCAAAGAAGAAAATGTCATCGTTCTTGACGACGAAAGAAAAGCGGCCATGGTTAGCAATTTACTGGTGGTTTTGGTAAGCGATAAAGATGCTTCGCCAATCGTAAATGCAGGCACTCTTCATCACTAATTTAAGAAAGAAGGAATCGATTTATGCCGATTAAAAACAAAGAAAAGAAAAAAGTTTTCGCTTTGCGATTGAACGTACAAAGTATGGATGCAATCGAAAAGTGGGCGGCTGATGAATTCCGAAGTGTAAATGGCCAGATAGAATGGATGCTTTCCGAAGTTCTAAAAAAGGCAGGCCGCAATCCAAAATAAGTTGAAACCCATCGAATGGTGGGTTTTTATTTTTTGTTTTGTGTGAACTGCTTTATTCGCGTTTTGGCATTCTGCCCAATATTGAAATAAAAAAAATTGTAGTCGTAAAGGTGATAATTGCCTGCTTTTAAAAACATGATCAAATTCTTTTGATTCGAGGGGCGCTTTACTTCTACTATTCCTTTCTTGGCTTTGGCTCCAATATAATGCGGAATGATGAGTGTGTCATTGGTTGTGGTGAAATCGGCGGGGAATTCAAAATTGCCCTGAAACAGGTTTTTTTGACTAAATGAAAAACGCGGATTCGTTATAAAAAAGGCGCCAAGATTCGCTTCTTTTCCAATATAATCCGCTTGGCTTTGCCACGAAAGTGGGTTTGTTACGAGCGTTTCCTTTTCGGCAAACGATTTGAATGCCATTTTTCGTTGTGTATTCCAACTGTTTATGCACCCCAAATCGGTGCTGTCTTGACACATTTGGATCGTTTTCAGCTCTGCTAAAAAGGAAGAATTGATAGGCCAGCCTACTAAGTAAGCAGTTATAAATTTAGCCCTCAATGCCGACTGCGCATCGATATATTTTAGCAATTCTTTGGCCAAATAAGTGCCTTGGCTATGCGTGGCAATGATAAATGGTCGTCCATTGTTGAAATGCGCGATGTAATAATCAAAGGCAGCTTTTACATCTTGATACGCTATTTCGAGGGCTTTTTTGCCGTTTTTGTTTAAATCGAGAAATGCATAAAAATTGGCTTGACGGTAGTGTGGAGCGTAAACATTTGCAATGTCCAAAAAAGCAGAGGCTTGGTTGGAAAAAATGAGATAATACGTTAAATCGTTGATCGATTTTAAGTCGATGGCTTGGTTCCAATTGGAATGTAAAAAATAGCTTGTCGGGTGAATATAAAAAACATCTGCTTCTTCGTTGGCAGGTATTGAGAGATAAAGCCAATTCGCATTATTTTTATAATCCGGCGCAGGCGGAATACTGTCCAAATTGAAATCATAATTGGGTTTTATCTGCCGAATGGCGATGGCGGCAATTTTATCAGCCACCTTGCAGGCAGATAAAAAACTTAGAAATGCAAAAAGAAAAATTCGGAAATAAATTTTCATTTTTGATCTATTTTGTATCAAAAACAAATCGCAAAATCCGCTTTAGCTTAAATTATTGAATGCTAATTTTTTGGGATTGTCTTTGACTCTCATTATTTACTTCAATAAAATAAACGCCTCTGTTGAGTTCTGCCAAATTCAAATCATATTGATAGTAAACGGTAGGGTTGGAGTGATAAACTAATTGACCTAACATATTGAATACGTTCACAGTAATTGTTTTTCCGAAATTTAATTCATTGAATCGCAATACAATTTGGCCGTTCGAGGGATTTGGGAAGAGTGTAAAAAAGTTTTCAATCTTAGGGGCTGCAGATTCGTCGAATCCAACAGGAATTCCGGAAAGGAACAATGCGCCTGTATTGTTTGGATCGAGCCAAGGTTTTAACTGCGTTGTGGTGGTGGTACCGTTTTTGTCCCAATGGTAATTAAATTTTCCGTAATAATCGGGCGAAGTCAAAGCCGAACACGATGACCAGCCTCCAGTGAGCGTTCCAATCAAGAAACCATCTTGCGAATAAATGGGTGAACCNNAAGCGAACAACAGAATTGGTTTGTTTCTCCATCAGTGTTCCTTCCGGACATTTTACATTTACTTCGCAGCTTCCAGAACCGCCAAAGCCATTGCTTGTTTTTAAGTCGCTCACGCCCCGGAAGGCATGCAAAACTTCATCGATGGTGAAATGACCAAGACCGGCAACAGCGGCAGGCTCGTTGTATTCAATCACCAATTTATCGCCAAGAATAAGCTCGGTGGCAAACATGGCCGATTCAGAATTGTTTAAATCGGTGAAAGAGCCGATAATTTGTTCTTTATCAGGGGAATAAACAAATAATTTAGCTCCTTTGGGAAGATAAAAATTAGAAAAATACAAACCAAGTGCCAAGGCGTTTTCGGAAGTAATGCTTGCTGTCCATATAGAATTTCCATTGGCATCGACAGTTAAATTGCCAAAATCGGCATCTCGCAAACTTCTTTCAAATGGTAATAATTTGCCAAATTCATAAGCGGTACACTGCTTACTGATGCTTTCGTTTTTCGTCAATCCGAAAGGGATTTTGGGCGAATAGCTTATTTCTTTCAGGTTTTTGGTATGCGTGATAAAAGAAGCTGGTTTGCCACCATAACTAATTTGTGCATTGGCCGAAAAATTGAATAGAAATATCGAAAAAGATACCAACAGTAGTTTCGATAATTGAATTCCAAGTTTAGACGGGTTGTGAAGTGGGCGCATACTATTTCTTTTTGGCAAAATTAATTAATTCTGAATACGGTACCGAAAAATTTAATCTTTCCTTTGTTATTGTACATCAGTGTTGTAAAAGAGTATAAAATCTCTTTTGGCAACAGAACAATCGATTTAAATGGAGTTCTTTTTTTTCGAAAAGCGGAGCCGAAGCTCTTTTTTTCGGTAATCAATTTCTGCTTTGTATTTGAGCAATATATCGCCACCCAATACTCCATCTATCTGTTGCAAACCCATTGTTTCGAACGATTGATTGATGTGCGTCATATCTATAATCACTGCCGTATAGTTTTTCAATCTTAGATTTCCAATTTTTACATTTTCGAGGATGACCATGTGGCTTTTCATGCTGTTGGTTCCCAATCCGGTCGAAAGTTGATCGTTTTCGCTGATTTCCGGGTTATCAACAAACAAGCCAATCCGGTTGGAATCAAAAACGCTTCGGGAAGCACCGGTATCAATGAGCATCTTACATGCTTTTTGATTCAATAAAGCCTCAAAAAAAAGATGAACGCCTTCCGATTCGATGGAAATAAATTCAAACGGAATTTTACAAATCATTTTAGAAATTGGGTTTTAGTGCGTATTTTTTGTAGAAGTTATCTATGATTTCAACAGCTTCAGCGGCAGTATCAACAACTTGAAAGATTTCTAAGTCTTGTTCACGAATATTATTTTCGGCCAAAAGATTTTGTTTGATCCAATCCACCAATCCGCTCCAATACGCTTTTTTTACCAAAACGATAGGGAAATTCACCAGCTTATTGGTTTGAATCAGTGTGATTGCTTCAAACATTTCGTCCAAGGTTCCAAAGCCTCCCGGCATGACAATATATCCTTGCGAATATTTCATAAACATTACTTTTCGAACAAAGAAATGATCGAACGACAACAACTTGTCTTGATCGATGTAGGGATTGGCATGTTGTTCAAAGGTTAGTTCGATGTTCAACCCAACAGATTTGCCACCGGCTGCTTGAGCGCCTTTATTTGCGGCTTCCATAATTCCCGGTCCACCGCCTGTTATTACACCAAATCCTTTTTTTGTTAAAAGATAGGCTGTATCTACTGCAATTTGATAAAATTCGTGATTTGGTTTTGTCCTAGCCGATCCAAATATCGATACACATGGTCCTATTTTGCTCAATGTTTCGAATCCATCAACAAACTCACTCATAATTTTAAATATAGACCAGGAATCTTGCGCTTTAATTTCGTTCCATGTTTGCTCACCCATTGCCTGTTTTACCTTTTCTTCATCAAATGTATTCATCTGTTATCTTTTTGTTGAAGTAAAATTAGTTAAAATAGCGTTTGTACCCATAAATTTAAATCTTTTGCAAAATCAAAAAAAATATTTGGAAGTCTGATAAACTAGTTTACTTTTGTAACCGAAATGATGACAACTTATACATTCAGCTATTTTTATTATTGGTTTAGAACACCATAACGGGAATGCTTTGTGTAAATAAATAAAATTTATAAAAGAGTCCCAAGGCAATGTGGGGCTCTTTTTTTTAAAGTATTGAAACGATGGTCAATTTTGAGTTTTATTATGGATTTTATTATTATCTGGATTGAATGCAGAACGGATGCTCTATATATAAATGGCTGAAGTTCTGCGAGAGTAGAACTTTTTTTTTGGGAAAGAAATTAAAAAAATAATAATGAAGACGAAACAAATACAAACGGCAAAACGAATTGAAGCAGTGGATGAATATTATTTTTCTACGAAATTGGCCGAAATTCGAAAAATGAATACCAATGGAGATGCTGTTATTAATTTGGGAATTGGAAATCCCGATTTAGCTCCTTCGGAAAACATTGTTCAGGAATTAATGCAAGCGGCTCTATTAACTGCAAATCATGGATATCAAAGCTATACAGGAATTCCGGAACTTCGTACTGCTTTTTCTGATTGGTACCGGAAATATTATCAGGTGGATTTGAATCCCGAAAATGAAATTCTTCCATTATTTGGTTCTAAAGAAGGGATTATGCATATTTCTTTGGCTTTTCTCAATTCGGGCGACGAAGTGCTCATTCCCGATCCGGGCTATCCGGCCTACAGTTCTGCCGCAACTATTTGTGAGGCGAAAAGCCGAATTTACAACCTGACGGAAGAAAATAATTGGTGCCCGGATTTGGAAGAAATCGAAAAAAGCGATCTGACAAATGTGAAACTGATGTGGGTAAATTACCCAAACATGCCCACCGGAAAACCGGCTTCGATGAAACTTTTTGAGCGATTGATCGCCTTTGGCAGAAAACATGGAATTTTAATAGTGAACGACAATCCATATAGTTTAATCAGTACCAACAATCCACTGAGTCTATTGTCGGTGAAAAATGCCAAAAAAGTGGCTATCGAATTAAATTCATTGAGCAAATCGCACAATATGGCCGGATGGCGTGTTGGAATGATTGGCGGTGCTGCAGAATATATTCAAGCAATATTAAAAGTAAAATCAAATATGGATTCCGGTATGTTCAAGCCGATTCAAATGGCCGCCGCAGAAGCTTTACGCAATACTTCTGAATGGTACGAAAATCAAAGAAACATTTATTCAGAGAGAAAAAAAATTGCCCAGGAAATATTGGATTCGCTTTTGTGCGATTACAATACCGAAGCTTCAGGCATGTTTGTTTGGGCAAAAATTCCAAAACAGGCGCTTTCGTCCGAATCTTTTAGCGAGGATATCCTCCAAAATAAGAAAGTCTTTATCACTCCCGGATTTATTTTTGGGAAAAATGGGGAACGTTTCATTCGACTTTCATTAACCAGCAACGAAACAGTTTTAAGAGAAGCATTAAACCGAATTAAAAGCGAATAAGATGAAAGTATTTATTATTGGATTGGGATTGATAGGCGGCTCTTTGGCCAAAAGTTTACGTAAAAGTGCTTTTGCCGACGAAATTTTAGGTTTCGACAAAGCGCCCGAAAATCTTTCCTATTGTATCGAAAATCACATCATCGATCGTTCAGTCGAAATTTTGACTGGCGCTCAAGAAGCCGATATCATTATTCTGGCAACTCCCGTTGATGGAATCATTGAGCTGATGCCACTTTTGTTGAATCAATTGCAAGACCAAGTGGTTGTGGATATGGGCTCTACCAAACGAGCAATTGTAGAACTTGCTGCCAAACACCCAAAAGGCAAAAATTTTGTGGCTGCTCATCCAATGGCCGGCATCGAAAATTCAGGGCCGGCCGCTTCGTTCGAACAGCTTTTTACCGACAAAGTTGCCATTATTTGCAATCCAGAACAAAACGACCGTATGCCTTTGAACTTGGCCAAACTCTTGTTTAAATCCTTGAATATGAAGTTGATTTTTATGGACGCAAATGAACACGATCGTGACTTGGCTTATCTATCGCATTTGTCGCATATTTTGTCCTTTTCGTTGGCTTTAACAGCTTACAATGTAGAAGATAAAGAACGGAATATTTTTAATCTGGCAGGCGGCGGATTCGCCTCTACTGTTCGCTTGGCAGGAAGTTCTGCCGCTATGTGGAATCCGGTATTTTTGCAAAACAAAGCCAATATGCTTGAAGCATTGGAACTTTATATTTCAAATCTCGAACTCTTTAAAATGCATATCCAAAACGAAGATAAACTAGGTTTAAACCAATTGATGGAAAAATCAAATGCTATTTACAAAATAATCAATCAATCACTATGAAAACAGAACTGAATTTACTTCCCTTGGCAAATTGGGGATTAAAACATACCGAACAGCGTCCTTTGCTTATCGCCGGACCTTGTAGTGCCGAAACAGAAGAACAAGTATTGACAGCAGCGCACGAACTGGCCAAACAAAATGTTTCCGTTTTCAGAGCGGGAATTTGGAAACCGCGTACACGACCAAACAGCTTTGAAGGCGTTGGCTCCATTGGACTCAAATGGCTGAGCAATGTGAAGCGCGAAACAGGTTTAAAAGTGGCTACGGAAGTAGCAAATGCAAAACATACCTACGAAGCATTGAAACACAACATTGATGTGTTGTGGATTGGAGCAAGAACAAGTGTCAATCCGTTTGCCGTTCAAGAGATTGCAGATGCTTTGCAAGGTGTCGATATTCCTGTATTTGTGAAAAATCCTATCAATCCCGATCTGGAATTATGGATTGGCGCTTTGGAACGATTAAACAAAGTAGGAATAACCAAATTGGGAGCAATCCATCGCGGATTTAGCAGTTATGGCGATACCGCATTTCGAAATGCGCCCAATTGGCAAATTCCAATTGAATTGAAAAGAAGATTTCCGGAACTATTGATCCTGAACGATCCAAGTCATATTGGAGGAAAACGATCGCTTTTGTTCGAAATTTCGCAAAAGGCGATGGATATGGATTTTGATGGATTGATCATAGAAGTACATCCCGATCCGGACAAGGCTTGGAGTGATGCAAAGCAACAAATCACGCCCGAACAGTATGCCGAACTCATCGACTCCTTGATTATTCGTTCGAAAGGAGATGCCCAATATGTTCATTCAAAACTATTTGATTTGCGTAAAAAGATTGATCATTTTGATCAGGAATTGGTGGAGTTGCTCGAAGCCAGAATGAAAGTAGCATTGGAAATAGGCGAATTTAAACGCGAAAACAATATGATCGTTTTGCAAAACAATCGCTGGAGCGAAATATTGGAACAAAGTATTGCGCTTGGGCAATCGAAAGGTTTAAGCCCTGAACTTGTCTCGAAAATTTTCAAAGCCATTCATCAGGAAAGTATCAATAAACAAACGGATATTATTAATCGGGTTTTTGTGTAAAGAATGAAAATCGAAATTAAGCCTTCGAAAATACAAGGGCAACTCCATGCTCCGGCATCAAAAAGTATGCTCCAGCGCGCCATTGCTGCCGCTTTTTTGTCGGAAGCGGTCACGACTTTGAATGGATTTACATCCAGTGCCGATGCCGAGGCTGCTTTGCGATTGGTTCAGGATTTGGGACAAACTGTTCAAAGAAAAGGAAATTCTCTGGTGTTTTCTTCCAAAAATCGACCCAAAACAAATCAATTAAACATTGGTGAATCCGGTTTAGGAATTCGTTTGTTTTCTCCCATTTTGGCACTTACTGACCAACAATTTTCGCTCGATGCGCTTGGGACTTTAAGAAAACGACCGTTGATTTTAATCGAAAATGTGTTGAAGAGTTTGGGCGCGAAATGCGAAACAGACAATGGTTTTGCTCCCATTCGGATAAAAGGACCGCTGAAAACCGGAATGTTGGCGTTCAATTCGAGCGAAGGCTCTCAATTATTAAGCGGCCTTTTGATGGCTTTGCCCAAAGCAAAATTTTCGAGTGAGCTATTGGTTTCGAATCTTAAAAGCAAGCCATATATCGATATGACCTTGCGACTATTGACAGATTTCGGAATAAATATAATTCAGAAAGAGTACAATCAGTTTGTCATTCCGGGAAATCAGACGTATTTCAACTCAGAGTACGCTGTTGAAGGCGATTGGAGTGGAGCGGCTTTTCTTTTGGTGGCTGCAGCGATAAACGGATCTGTTCGGATCGAAAATTTGCGGGCAGATTCATTTCAAGGCGATAAACAGATTGTGGATGTGTTGAAAAAAGTGGGCGCTACTGTCAATCAATCGGACAACAGCTTGTTCGTTCAAAAAAATCAATTAAAGGCTTTTGAATTTGATGCTACTGAATCGCCCGATTTGTTTCCGCCATTGGCCGCTTTGGCTGTTGCTTGTAAGGGGATTAGTCGTATTAAAGGTGTTCATCGACTCAAACACAAAGAGAGCAATCGGGCAGAAGCCATTCAGCAAATATTTGACAAATTGGGACTTCACATGGAAATTGTGGAGGATGAAATGGTAATTCATGGAAAACAGCCACGCGGTGGTTGGGTTTCATCGTTTCAAGATCATAGAATGGCTATGATGGCTGCAATATTAGGATTGTCGGCTAAAAATTCTGTCGAAATTTCAGAATCGGAAAGCGTTGAGAAATCGTATCCGCATTTTTTCGACGATCTCCAAAAATTGGGAGCAAAATGGCATTATTTAGACTGAGATTCGCATTTCTCCAAAACATCTTTTAAAAATAAAGACGTATATCCTTTGCCACTTTTGCATACCTGCTCAGGTGTTCCACTGGCCACAATGGTGCCGCCACCTTCGCCGCCATCGGGTCCTAAATCAATCAAATGATCGGCCACTTTTATCACTTCCATATTGTGTTCAATCACAACAATGGTATTTCCGCCAAGCATTAATTTGTTTAAAACATCCAGCAATACACTTACGTCTTCAAAATGCAATCCGGTAGTGGGCTCGTCCAAAATGTACAAAGTATTTCCTGTCGATTTTTTCGAAAGTTCTGTGGCAAGTTTTACACGTTGCGCTTCGCCTCCCGACAAAGTAGTCGATTGCTGTCCGAGTGTTATATACCCCAAACCTACTTCTTGCAAAGTTTTTATTTTACGAATGATAAAAGGAATGTTTTCAAAGAATTCAACGGCTTGATCAATGGTCATGTTCAAAACATCGTTTATCGATTTCCCTTTGTACCGCACTTCTAAGGTTTCACGATTGTATCGTTTGCCCTGACAATCGTCACAAACGACCGAAACATCGGGAAGGAAATTCATTTCAATCACATTGATTCCTGCGCCTTTACACGTTTCGCAACGACCGCCTTTCACATTAAAACTAAATCTTCCGGCTTCATAGCCTCGAATTTTTGCTTCGGGCAAATCCGTATAGAGTTTCCGTATATCGTCAAAAACTTTTGTATAAGTCGCCGGATTTGAGCGTGGTGTTCGCCCAATGGGCGATTGGTCGATTTCAATAATTTTATCAATGTATTTTAATCCTTCGATAGCGGTGTATGGCAATGGTTTTTTCACTCCATGAAAAAAATACTGATTTAGAATAGGATAAAGTGTGCCATTGATTAAGCTCGATTTTCCGCTGCCCGAAACGCCTGTAATACAAATAAATTTTCCCAACGGAATATGTAAATCCACGCCTTTCAGATTGTTTCCTGTAGCGCCTCTTAAAATGATTTCATTTCCGTTTCCGCTTCTGCGTTTTTTAGGAACGGGAATGTTTTTTTGCCCGCTGATATATTGACAAGTCAAACTACTACACGCTTTCATTTGTGAAGGAGGTCCTTGCGCAACAATTTTTCCTCCATGAACACCAGCTCCCGGACCAATGTCGATCACCTCGTCGGCGGCCAAAATCATATCCTGATCGTGTTCTACTACAATTACGGAATTGCCAATGTCGCGTAAGTTTTTCAACGATTTGATGAGCCGTTGATTGTCGCGTTGATGCAATCCAATGCTGGGTTCGTCTAAAATATATAAAACACCAATCAGTTGAGAGCCAATTTGGGTTGCCAATCGAATTCGCTGCGATTCGCCTCCGGAAAGACTCTTGCTGCTTCGGTTCAGATTTAGATAGCCCAAGCCCACATCCAACAGAAAATGGATACGATTGTGGATTTCGCGCAATATTTCTTTGCTGATTGTTGCAAATCTTTCTTTTTTGGAAAGTCTCAATTCTTCTATCCAATTTAGCAAACTTATAAAGTCCATTTTGGCTGCTTCTGAAATTGTTTTCCCTTCAATTTTAAAATGCAGTGCTTCTTTTTTTAGTCTGTCGCCTTGGCAAGTAGGGCAATCGTGGAAGTTCATAAAACTTGAAGCCCAGCGTTTTATTCCGTTTGAGTTGCTGTTTTCGTCTTGCCCTTGGATAAAATTGATGATGCCTTCAAAGTTCAACTGATATTCCGAAGTTACTCCTAAATATTCTTTTTTTACCCGAATGGTTTCGCTCGTTCCATAAAGTATGGTTTGAATGGCTTCTTCGGACAATTCATCGATGGAAGAATCGAGAGTGAATCCAAATTTTTCGCCAATGGCTTGCAATTGATTGAAAATCCAATTGTTTTTTTGTGGCCCAATGGGTGCAATTCCTCCTTTATGAATGCTTATGCGTTTGTTTGGGAAAATTTTATCGATATCAATTTCTGAAACGGTTCCCAACCCATTGCAATGTGGACAGGCTCCATAAGGAGAATTGAACGAAAAAGTGTTTGGTTCGGGCAAAGCATAGGCCAGTCCCGAAGTTGGGCACATGAGTTGCTTACTGAAAAATTGTGTTTTAGACAATTCTACATCAAATACAATCAGGCTTCCTTTTCCATGTTTGAGAGCTGTTTCGATCGATTTAGCAATTCGATCGGCATATTTTTCTTCGGCTCTAAGCTTGTCAATAACTACTTCAATATCGTGTACTTTGTAGCGATCCAATTGAAGACCTTTGTATAAGTCTGTAATTTCTCCATCTATGCGAGCAGAAATAAATCCCAAACGAGCAATCTGGTCGAAAAGCTCTCGATAATGTCCTTTTCTTCCATTTACCAAAGGAGCCAGGAGCATTATTTTTCGCTCTTTGTATTTTTCCAAAATGAGTTCAAGAATTTGCTTTTCGCTGTACTGAATCATTTCCTCGCCGGTGTTATAGGAATAGGCCGTTGCAGTTCGGGCATAGAGAAGACGCAAAAAATCGTAGATTTCGGTCACTGTGCCAACAGTTGAACGTGGATTTTTGTTGGTTGTTTTCTGTTCAATAGCAATAACCGGACTCAATCCTTTTATTTCATCCACATCGGGCCGTTCGAGGTTGCCGATAAATTGACGTGCATAAGCAGAAAAAGTTTCCATATATCTGCGCTGTCCTTCGGCATAAATAGTATCAAAAGCCAGTGAGGATTTGCCGCTGCCACTCAATCCGGTGATAACCACCAGTTTGTTGCGTGGGATTTTGATGTCCATATTTTGTAAATTATGGACTCTGGCTCCATAGATTTCGATAAAATCTTCCTGAGTTGCAGTTGTTTCTTCTTGGTTTTCGATATTTGTCAGCTTCATTAAATGGTGGAAAAAATGAGTTTGCAAAAGTGCAAAAAATAAAGCTTTAAAAAGAATGAAGTTTCAAAAAGAAAAATGAGAATTCTTTTAGGCTGGAAAAAGGGGAAGCTTACAGAAGGTTTCAAAGGATCTATTTTAAGAGGCAAAGAGTATAGCGGCCAAAAAAAATGTCGCCAACAGATATTTTTTGAGATTACTTAATTTTTTGAAAATTTCAGTTTATAAATAATTGAAATAATCGGCCAAATAAATCAGAGCATACGTTAGTGAAAAAGCGATTATTGGAGCGATGAGCCATACCAGAAAAAATTTCCGTACTTGAGTTTTAAGGAAAATATTTTTTGGACCTAATTTGGCAACGCCAATTCCAATTATAGCAGCTACATTCAATTGAACCAGAGATGTTGGAATTCCTTTAAAAATTGAAGCTGCCAATAATAAACTTGCCGAAACAAATGCAATAATAACGGCTTCGAATTTACCGAAAAGAAAAATTTCTTTTCCGGTATTTTTCACAATTTTATGTCCGAAGATGGAACTTCCAATGCCAAAATTGGGTGCAACAATTAATGTGGCAAGGATCATGATAAGCGTAAAATTTTTGTCGATCGAAATATTGAGTTCATTTGCAGTCATGGATGCAATGGGACCTGCTGCATTGGCTACATTGTTTGCGCCAATCGAAAAGGCAACATAAAGCGACATAATCAAAATCAAAGTATTCCAGACCGGATTTAAGTTCAAATTGCTCGAACGGCTCATCGTCAAGCCTCTTCTTCGCATAGGGCGATAGATATATTTACCAACTAAATAGCTGATAATGAATGAAATAATTGGCAATATAAACCAAGTGGGTATTATTTCATAAAGAAGCTTCTGCGAATTAAATTTATCAAAATAAAGTGCCGCCGCTGTTACCGACAGAACAGTGGATTGACTGGTTGACTGTGGTATTCCCGCCAGATTGGCGAGTAATAAAGAAATTGCAACTGAAAATAAAATGATTGAAACAATTTCAAAAGACATCATTTCGGCAGGAAATAAATCTTTTCCTATGGTTGACGCCGTTCCTTTTCCGGCTATAATGGCTCCAAGAAAAACCATAATTCCAAACAAACCCGGGATCAAACTTTTTCGAATTGCATTGGCTCCGTAAGCGGCAGAAAAGGCAGGTCCTGTTCCACTTCCTCCCATTGTTATGGCTAAGAACATTGCAATGACGAATGGAATCAATAAATGACTAAACAAAGGAGAAACCATTGTCAAAATTTTAGATTTTTAAAAAATTTAGCCACTAGTCTATTTCAAATTTAGTTTTATGAAAAAAAATGCCATATAGGCATTTGAAAACACTTCTAAGAATTATGAATTCATCTGAAAGAAATGATTATTCCCAAGAAATGCGTTTTTCCTCTACCAAACTGTTCTCAAAGGTAGAAGAAATTCGAATTTGTCTTTCAAAAAAATGAAGGCTAATTTTGCTAGAATCTAAAGGCTTAATGTTGTGGCAATTGAATTCTGTATTTTTTGCCTGAAGCATTTGCTAAATAGACTTGTCGAATCCACGGATTGTAAATTTTGAACTCTTTGTAGGTTAAATTGTGCTTCTTTGCAAAAGCAGGAATATCGCTGATGGCTGAATCGATGATGATGCTTTTGAGCTGAAAGGTGTTGTATTTGTCTTCGTCCCGAATAATAAATCCGTAATCGGTTGGATTTTGAAGCATGGCTTTTAATGCGATGATGCGGTAGATATAGCGTCCGGTTTCAACACCAAAACTCATGTCGTAGTAATTTGTGTGTTTCTGCCTTTGCAACTCCGTGTCAATTCTTCCCATTCCGGCGTTGTAGGAGGCTGCAACCATTGTCCAATTTCCATATTTTTCGTACGATTTCTGTAAGTATTTGCATGCCGCCTCTGTGGCCAACTCTATATCGTATCGTTGGTCAATATCTTCATTCACTTCCAGATTGTACTCTTTGGCCGTTGTTTTCATCAATTGCCAAAAGCCACTTGCTCCGGCGGGGGAAACTACATTTTCCAAGGCGCTTTCGGCTACCGCCAAATATTTAAAATCGTCGGGTATATTGTATTTTTTTAGTATGGGCTCGATGACCGGAAACCAACGATTGGCTTTCTTGATAATCAGAATGGAGGCAGAATGGAAATAGGCATTTACAGTAATTTCGCGCTCTAAGGCTTCTTTTACATAAAACCGATCGATTGGAACAGTTTCGTTTGCAAAACTTGGATTTTGAGGAATATTTACGGCAAATATTTTGATATTTTCTTTGAATGCCAGGAGGTTTTCATGGTCGTTGGCAAAATATCTTTCCGTAAAACTAAGAAAAATTCCGAGAAAAATACCTGCTATTACGAAAAGGATTGTTTTGGTTTTCATTTGAAATGGGATCAAATTGTTTTCAAAAAGGGCTACAAAAATCTTTAAAATTTGGTGCAATCTTATCTTTGTCGGAGAGAATAGGTTCAAAACCTAGTCCCCAATCAATTTTCAAATCCAAATCGTTCCACAAAATACTTCCTTCGGACGATTTGTTGTAAACATTCGTGCATTTGTAGAAAAAAACAGTGTTGTCTTCTAAAGTAAGGAAACCATGTGCAAATCCGGGTGGAATCCAATACATAAACTTATTGTCTTCGGTCAGTTCAATAGATTCCCAATGGCCATAGGTTGACGATGTTTTTCGCAAATCCACTGCTACATCCAAAACGGCTCCTTTCAGAACGCGCACAAGTTTTCCTTGCGCAAAAGGAGGTTTTTGAAAATGCAAACCACGCAATACGCCTTTCATCGATTTTGATTCGTTGTCTTGAACAAAATTCTGATCAATCCCTTTCGATAGAAATAATTCTTTGTTGTAAGATTCAAAAAAATAGCCTCTTGGATCGCTGTAAACATTCGGCTTTATAATCAGTAAATCGTTGATTTTCGTGGTGATGATTTCCATACGTTCTCCTTCATTAGAATGGGGTAAAGATGCAAAATAAATAGAGTGAAAAGAAAGATGTTTTCAAAATCTTTATCACAAAACAATTGTTTATAATTTCCAAAGCGGGAAGGGGTGCTCTGAAATAAAAAAGCGTCCTAAACAACAAAAGAGTGTTCAGGACGCTTCTAAAATGACGGCCTAATTGTAAAAAGGTGTCATTCCTAAATTGTAAAATACAAAGGCCCACATATCCGTATTTTCATCGATTATTTGGGCTGTCGATTTTCCTGCACCATGACCGGCTTTTGTTTCAATGCGAATAAGCACTGGAGCATTGTCGGCTTGTTTGGCTTGCAATTCGGCAGCAAATTTAAAGCTATGCGCTGGTACAACTCGATCGTCGTGGTCGGCTGTTGTAATGAATGTTGCTGGATAATTTACTCCTTCCTTGATATTGTGCAAAGGCGAATAGTTGATCAGATTCGAAAAATGCGTTGAGTCTTCAGAAGTTCCATAATCGGGAGCCCAATAATATCCAATTGTAAATTTATGATAGCGAAGCATATCCATTACACCAACCGCCGGAAGGGCTACTTTAAATAATTCCGGACGTTGCGTCATGCAAGCACCAACCAGCAAGCCTCCATTTGATCCGCCTCGAATGGCCAATTTATCGTTGTTGGTATATTTGTTGTCTATTAAATATTCTGCTGCTGCAATAAAATCGTCGAATACATTCTGCTTTTTCAATTGCGTTCCGGCTTGATGCCAATCTTCACCAAACTCTCCGCCACCACGCAGATTTGGCATGGCATAAACGCCACCATTTTCAAGAAAAATTAAATTAGCAACGCTAAAGCTGGGCATCAGACTAATGTTGAATCCACCGTAACCGTATAGCAGCGTTGGGTTTTCGCCATTCAACTCCAAATCTTTCTTGTGGGTAATGAACATCGGGATTTGGGTTCCATCTTTGCTGGAATAAAAAACCTGTTTGGTTTCGTATTGATTGATGTCAAAATCAATTTCCGAATTGCGATAAATTTCACTCTTATTGGTAGCCACATCGTATTTATAGGCAATGTTTGGAAAAGTGAAAGAGGTGAACGAATAAAAAGCGATTGAGCTTTCTTTATCTCCGGTAAATTCGCTCACGCTGCCTAAGCCAGGAAAATCAACTTCGTGAATCAATTCGCCATAAATGCTGAATACGAATGCTTGCGAAGCAGCGTTGTGCATATAGTTGGCTATTATTTTGCCACCAACAATTGAAACGCCATCCAAAACATCATCTGCTTCGGCCAGAATTTCTTTTCGAATTTGTTTTTTGTCTTCAATATTCAGAGCAAATAATTTGTTCTTTGGCGCTTCTTTGTTGCTCATGACAAAGAGCGTATTTCCAATATTGTCAACAACGTAAGTTTGGAAATCGAAGGATTCTTCAATGGGTATAAATGCTGCTTTTTTGTCGTTGGCTTTTTTGTAGTAGAGCGAGTTTCCACGTGTTGAAGGAGTGCTTCCGCTTAAAACCACGATGCTTTCGTCGTAGGTTGTGTACATATTCCACATATTTAGTGGGTTTTCAGCATCCTGATACACCAATTCATCAGCCTCTTGGCTCGTTCCAACTTTATGAAAATAGACTTTATTGTTTATGTTTTTTCCTTTCAATTCGTCGCCTTCGGCTGGTTTGTCGTATCGGCTATAGAAAAATCCATCGCCAAGCCACGACATGCCCGAGAATTTGATCCATTGTAGATGATCCGGCATTTTTTCACCTTTCGCTACATCTATAATAAATACTTCTCTCCAATCCGAACCACCGGAGGAAATGCTGTATGCGGCGTATTTTCCGTTTTTGGAAAACGTTAATCCGCTCAATGCCACTGTGCCGTCTTCCGAAAAAGTATTTGGATCCAAAAACACCCGAGCATCTCCATCCAATTTATCCATCTGGTAAATCACCGATTGTTGTTGCAAGCCATCATTTTTTGAATAGTACCAAAAATCGCCCCGTTTATAAGGCAAGCCATATTTAGGATAATCCCAGATTTCTGTCAAGCGTTTTTTGATGCTTTCGCGAAACGGAATTTGTTCCAAATAGCCAAAGGTAACTGCGTTTTCCGCTTCAACCCATGCTTTTGTTTCGGCAGAATTGTCGTCTTCCAGCCAGCGATAAGGATCTGAAACTTCCGTTCCAAAATAATTATCTACAACATCGCCTTTGGTGGTTGCAGGGTAATTGATACGGGATTGTTTTTGTTTGCAACTTATTGCAAATAAGCTAATAACAGCCATAAAAATAATTGTTTTCTTCATAGGTTTATGTTTTAATTTGAGAAGAATCGATGAACAAATTTAGCCTAAATATCATAGAAAAAATGCTTTTCGGATTTTTCTTTGCGAAGTTTTTCCGAAAAACACTTGCCATTCTCATCTCTTGTTGTCTAGCACAGAGGAGACTGGAGCTGATTCAATTGAAAATTGGGAAAAAGGATTTACTTTCCGATACAAAACTTGCCAAAAATATTTCCAAGCAGTTCGTTGTTGGTTACTTCTCCGGTAATTTCTCCTAAAAAGTGCAATGCAGTTCGGATATCAATCGCTATTAAGTCGGTGGGGATTTGATTGTGAATGCCGTTTTCGATGGCGAAGATGGCTTCGGAAACTTTATTCAAAGCTCCTAGATGGCGCGCATTGGAGACGATGGTGGTATCCGTTAAATCCAAATCTTTTACCGATGCTACCAAGCTGTCCAGAATCAAATTGATATTTTCGTTCCGCTTGGCACTGATAAAAATAGTTTCTAAATCGACATATTTATTGAAAAACAAGGGCATTTCAACTAGTTCATCAATTTTATTTCCGATTAGAATAAATCGTTTATTTCTGTCGTCGATGTGTTCTTTAAAATCGTCTAATGTAGCGGTGAGTTCGTCGGGCGTAGATTGGGTCATATCGCACACATAAAGGATTATTTTCGATTGTTTTATTTTTTCGTAGGTGCGCTCAATCCCCATATTCTCAATTTTGTCGGTAGTAGCGTGCAGTCCGGCAGTGTCGATAAATCGGAAAGTAAACCCTTCAATGCTGATTGTATCTTCAATGCTATCTCTTGTTGTTCCTGGTATATCGGAGACGATGGCTTTTTCTTCTTGCAAAATCCGATTGAGCAGGGTTGATTTTCCGGCATTGGGTTTCCCAATAATAGCCACCGGAATTCCATGTTTCAACACATTTCCCAAACCAAAGGAAGCGATCAGTTGTTTTATTTCTTTTTGAATTTCGTAAAGTAATTTGAGAAAATGGGAGCGGTCGGCAAATTCAAGGTCTTCTTCCGAAAAATCGAGTTCTAACTCGATAAGCGATGCCAGATCGACCAACTCTTTTCTGAGACTTTTGATTTTGCTCGAAAATCCTCCACGCATTTGTTCTAAAGCAAGATTGTGCGAAGCATCCGAATTTGAAGCTATCAAATCGGCCACGGCTTCTGCTTGACTCAAATCGAATTTTCCATTGAAAAATGCACGTAGCGTAAACTCGCCAGGCTGAGCCAAACGGATGCCTTTTGCTAGTAATAATTCAATTATTTTTTGTTGAATAAAAGTGGAACCATGACAAGAAATTTCAATGCTGTCTTCGCCTGTATAGCTATGAGGTGCTTTAAATACACTTACCAAAACTTCATCGAGCAGCTTGTTCTGATCAAAAATTCTTCCAAAATGAATGGTATAGGGTTTGGCATTTTTGATTTTGAAATTCTTTTTGGATGAACTGAAGATTTGATCGATAAGGGTGAAACTTTCCGGACCTGAAACACGAATTAAAGCAATGGCACCCGTTCCGGCAGGAGAGGCTAAGGCGCAAATTGTATCATTTTTGGCTAAATGGTAAAGCATGACAAATCGTTTTAGAGGTTAGCGAACAAAGTTACACTTCCTGTCTGCATTTGTCAAAAAAATAATCGGCAGCATTTGGGTTTTTGAAACCTTATCTATTTATTTGGAATGGATATAAAGTCGGTCTAATTTTCCATTTTCTATTCTAAACTGTTGAAAAACATTTTACCTTTGCTCATCAAAAAATAACTTAATTCTATTTAAAAACATATATAAAAATGAGTATTCTAGTTAATAAAGACTCAAGAGTTATCGTGCAAGGGTTTACTGGTGGAGAAGGCACTTTTCATGCCGGCCAGATGATTGATTATGGTACAAATGTTGTTGGCGGTGTTACTCCCGGAAAAGGAGGCCAATTGCATTTGGGAAAACCTGTTTTTAATACTGTGGAAGATGCAGTAGTAAAAGCCAAAGCAAATGTTTCTGTAATCTTTGTTCCGCCAGCATTTGCTGCTGATGCAATTATGGAAGCAGCCGACGCAGGAATCAAAGTAATTATCTGTATTACCGAAGGAATTCCTACCAGCGATATGGTTATGGTTAAAGAATATTTGAGCGATAAAGACTGTCGTTTGGTTGGCCCAAACTGCCCTGGCGTAATCACACCGGGAGAAGCAAAAGTGGGAATTATGCCCGGGTTTATTCATAGAAAAGGACGTGTTGGGATTGTTTCGCGTTCCGGAACATTAACGTATGAAGCTGTTGATCAACTTACAAAAGTTGGTTTGGGACAAAGCACAGCTATAGGAATTGGTGGCGATCCAATTATTGGAACCACCACCAAAGAAGCGGTGGAGCTGTTTATGAACGATCCTGAAACGGATGGTATTGTAATGATTGGTGAAATTGGTGGAGGCATGGAAGCCGAAGCTGCTTATTATATCAAAGAAAACAGCACAAAACCGGTAGTCGGTTTTATTGCCGGAGCTACTGCACCAAAAGGTCGTACAATGGGACACGCTGGCGCCATTATTGGTGGTAAAGCGGATACTGCTGAGGCTAAAAAAGAAATTATGCGCGAATGCGGAATTCATGTGGTGGATTCCCCATCGGAAATTGGTCGCAAAATGAAAGAAGTTTTGGGATAAGTAGATTGCGCTCAATAAAAAAAGCCTGAATTGATTTCAGGCTTTTTTTTTGCCAAGTTTTAAGAAAGTTTTTTAGCCTTGGCTTCTTCTTGTAATTTTTTGATTTGCTGTGCAATGCCATGATGTTCTTCGTAATTTTCGCACGATTGACCTGGGTTTTCATCGCAACTGCAGCCTAATTTTGTTCCATCGGGAACAACAATTTGCGAACTGCAAGTCTTGGTAAAAATGCCGTCTTTGAAAATAAACATCTTGATAGCAATCAATGCAAAAGCAATCGCCATTAAAGCGGTAGAAAGGAGTATCAGTTTGTAGATCATTTCTTTTTTATTGAAGAAACAAAAATAACGATTTCGCCCATGTACAATTGAATGCCTTGTTATTTTAACAATTATTTTTGATTTCGGCGAAACTCAGCACACACAATGGCTGTGGCCACCGATGCATTGAGCGATTCGGCTTTGGAGAAGTTGAATGATGGAATAGTAAGCGGTTTGGTAATGAGTTTTTGGATTTCTCTTGAAATCCCTTTCGATTCATTCCCAACAACTATAAAACCGGACGATTCTAGCTTTTGATTGTATATATTCTGTCCGTTTAAAAGCGTACCGTATATAGGTAAGTTGGTTTCTTGCAGCAAAACCTGTAAGTCGAGGTAGTGGCAGCGCACTCGAAAAATGGAGCCCATAGTGGCTTGTACCACTTTAGGATTAAAACAATCTACGGTATTGGCCGAACAAAGGATGTCTTTAATTCCAAACCATTCGGCGGTTCTGATAATGGTTCCTAAATTTCCGGGATCTTGCAAACCGTCGAGTACAAGAAACAATTCTTCTTTAGTTGGAAAAAATGAAGGATACTCAGGGATGTGAACAACGGCAAGCACTTCGTTGGCAGTTGAAAAGTTGGAGAATTTTTGAAGTGCTTTTTCTGATATTTCTTTGACTTCAAATGTAGAATCGGATGGAAGATTCTTGGCCCAAGAAGGAATTGCGGCAACAAATAAAATTTTGAAAAGTGGATTGGCCAACAATTCCTCAAGCATTTTTGGCCCTTCAACTAAAAATAATCCATGCTCTTTTCTATGCTTACTTATTTTTAAAGAATTGATGAGTTTGATGTCTGAATTTGTTAGCATGTTTTTTTTGCTAATATAAAAAGGTTAAAAAGCACAATCTAATAATTTTGTCTAAGTACATGACAAATTTTCAAAAAACATCTTTATTTGATTGGCAATCAATCTATTATGTTAATAACTATCTTGATAACTAATCAACAAAAATATATTTAATATTCTGATATTCAATATTATAGATGATAATAACTACAAAATCGTCAAGATATGAATACCAGAGTAGAAAGTAAATTTAGTATATTATTTGATTCGCTAAACATGATTTTTGGAGCTGACTTAAACAAAGCTCGGATTAAGTTCATTGGTATTTATTATAGTTTTAAGCAAAGTTCAAAACCGTTAATTTCGAGAAGATAGCTGTGGCATTTGAGAATGACCATAGAATTCGATATTGCATTCGAATTCGAGAAAATTTCAAGGTTACAATTCCCCGAAATGGACATGAAATTAAGGCATCATCGTTATTCAATAGACTTAGAATCAATCAATCAATATGCGTATTATCCACATATTGTAAAAGTCAATAATCAGTTGTGTTATATTTCAGCATCAAAAGTTTTGATAAAAAAGGAAAACCAGAATTGCAAAGAGTCATTTCATACAATAAACCAGACCAAGCAAATACTTTGTACAAAGAGCGTATAGTTTCTTCAAATTTGGATTAAATTCTTTAGCTAAAATGCTTAATAACAATGATTTAGAATCGTTTAGAAAATATTGCGATTTTTTGTCATGTACTTAGTGATTCAAAAGAAATTAATCTTCGGGAAGAACATCAAAACTTTTGTTGTATTGGTTCATGGCTTTCATGCTCATGCCCATGCTCGAAAATCCACCGTCGTGAAAAAGGTTTTGCATGGTTACTTTTTTTGTTAAATCGCTAAACATGGTAATGCAATAATCGGCACATTCGGCGGCAGTTGCATTTCCGAGTGGCGACATTCGTTCTGTAAAATCCATCAAGCCATCAAATCCTTTCACGCCGCTGCCGGCTGTTGTGGGCGTTGGCGATTGGGAAATGGTATTTATCCTAACTTTTTTGTCGCGGCCATAAATGTATCCAAAGCTGCGTGCAATCGACTCAAGAAGCGATTTTGCATCTGCCATGTCGTTATATCCATACAATGTTCGTTGAGCAGCCACATACGAAAGTGCTATAATTGAACCCCAATCATTGATTGCATCTTTGGCCTTGCAAATGGAAATCATTTTGTGAAACGACAAGGCAGAAATATCGAGTGTTTTTTGGTAATATTCGTAGCTGAGTTTATCGTAAGGAAGTTTCTTGCGCACATTTGGCGACATACCAATGGAATGCAGAATGAAATCTATCTTGCCATATTTATCCATTGCTGCTTGAATCAAAATTTCCAAATCTTTGGTGCTGGTGGCATCGGCTGGAATGACTTCCGTATTGCATTTGGCAGCCAGTTCGTCAATTTCGCCCAATCGCATGGAAACGGGTGTATTGGTCAACAAAAATTCGGCTCCTTCTTCAAAAGCCCGTTCAGCCACTTTCCACGCAATCGATTTGTCGTTGAGGGCACCAAAAATGATTCCTTTCTTTCCTTTTAATAAGTTATAGGCCATAAAACATTGTTTTTTATAATTATCGACTTATTTTCCTAGTAAAACGCGTGCATTTTGACGCGCCGATTCGCTTATTTCTGAGCCGCTTAGCATAGCTGCAAGCTCTTCAATTCGCTCTTCATCAGACATTTTTTTAATTTCTGTGCGGGCAAAAGTAGTTTCATTTTTCTTATAAACCAAATAATGGTTTTGGGCTAAGGCGGCTATTTGGGGCAGATGAGTAATGGAAATAACTTGCATATTTTGCCCCATTTGCTGCATCAAAATCCCTAATCTTTCGGCTATTTCGCCGGAAACGCCGCTATCAATTTCGTCGAAAATAATTCCGGGAAGATTTTTTTTGGTGGCTAATAAATACTTAATGCTAAGCATCAAACGCGACAATTCGCCACCGGAAGCTGTTTTGCTAACCAAATCGGGTTTCAGACCGGCATTGGCCGAAAATAAAAAATCAATTTCATCGCGTCCGCTTTCGATGAAATCGGGTTGTGGTTTCAGTACCAATGTAACTTGTGCTTCTTTAATTCCCAATTGTATGAGTTGTTCTACCAATTTATTAGCCAATGGCAAAGCTGCTTTTTCCCTTTCACTGCGCAATTGTTCGGCCAGAAGATTCAATGATTTTTCGTCCTGCCGAAGTTGGTTTTCCAATTCGGTAAGTTGGGATTGCAATTTATCGCTCGAAAACAATTGATTGGCCAATGATTCTTCTTTTAAAATCAATTCATCGGCATGCTGGAGTTGGTGTTTTCGTTGTAGCTTATGGATTGTTGCCAAACGTTGGTTTAAGAACTCCAAACGTTTTGGGTCGATATCAACGGAATCTTCCATGGCGGATGCTTCCCGTGCGATGTCATCCAATTCGATATAAACGGAATTTAGTCGGGCGTAGATGGTTTCCAGTTCCGATTGAAATGATTGAGCCGGTCGGATGGATTGCAGCAAAGTATTCAGTTGATTCTGAATGCTTTGGTCGTTGTTGTTGAGCGAAAATGCAAGTTGAACCCAGGCTGCTTTAAGTTCTTCGGCATGGTTGAGGACATTGAGTTCACTTTCTATTTCGGCAAATTCGCCTA
>DMBV01000127.1 GCA_003445975.1 Bacteroidales bacterium | reverse complement strand
CATCCCACAAATTCATTCTTTTGATGCCTGCCAATTGGCCGCTAAGAAAACATAAAGGTTAGAAAGTTTATGGTGTTCAAAACTCTATTTAAATTGTCAATATCCAAGCTCCTTTAAACTTTTGCGCATATTTTTTCAATGCATTGTCGGCTTCGGATTTATCAGTATAATAATCAACAGCTACGCGTATTTTATTTTCTACTTCGAGTAACACCGTTTTTGGATAGCCCATTTCTTTGTAACTTTTTACAGCATTGATTGCATCTTTTCGATCGTTAAAACTAGCAATGGTAATATAATAAATCGATTGGTTTGGATTTTTTACTTGAATAACTTGAGCCAATTTGTAATCAGGTGCTGCATCATTAAGCACTTTTATTTGGCTTCCACACACCGGAGTACTTACTTCATAATCAACAACTTTCCCAAGCCAAACCACTGCATATCCTTCTTCTATCCCAACGCCAATGGCTTTCCACGCCGAACTTTTCCATTCATTCCGATTGAGGAGCATATCGGCACTCACTTTTTTATCTCTCAAAAAGCTCAAAATTTGCCGAGGCATCTTTTCCACATTCGACCAATAAGTAATTTCGTATGCTTCAGCCGGATATCCTATTATTTCTTTGGCTTTAAGTCGAACATTATTTTTTCTGGATTGTTGCGACGGAAAACAAATTGGAGTCCATCGTCCTTTGTTCGACCACGAATGCATATTGCAAACAGAATCGGGATTGTAATAAGAAGCCAAGTCGCGGGCATGCGCAATAGCCACATAGCTCAATGATTTCGACAAAGAAATTGGCGGTAAAGCAAAAGACTTGCGATATTCATTGATAAGTTCGTACAGTTGAAACTCTTCTTTACTAATGCAAAAATCTGCAGGAATAGTATCTGTTTGGGCTATTGAGGGCGTTGCCACAAACAAAAATCCAAACAGAAAAACGACTATTATTTTTTGCATCGTTCGAAATATAAAAATTCGATTTTACCAACTTCCACCCGCTCCACCACCGCCAAATCCACCACCGCCAAATCCACCAAATCCGCCGCCGCCAAAGCTTCCGCCGCCGGAATTAAAATTCCCCCAGCCACTATTGCTTCTGCCGCCCATCATACTTCCCAAAAACATTCCGGTAAGCAATGAAGAGGCTCCGCTGGAGCCAATGCTTGACGAACGGTTGTTTCCTTTCATCGTAAAAATAATAAAAAGCACTACAAAAATTAAAAGCGGAATCAGACCCAAAATACCGCCACCTGCTTTTTGATTGTATTGTTCGGCAGTATATTCATTTTTGGTAATTTCCATCAATACTTTGCTTGCTCTTTCAATTCCGGCAAAGTAATTTCCGGCTTTAAATTCCGGTATCATTTCGAAGTCCACAATTTTTTTGGAGGTAGCATCCGGAACAACACCTTCCAAACCATAGCCAACCGCAATATATGCTTCTCCTCTCGAGGTAGCTGTTTTCGGTTTTACCAGTATCAAAATTCCATTGTCTTTTGCTGCTTGGCCAATGCCCCATTTATGAGCAACATCTACGGCAAATTGTGCTTTGTCGTATCCCTGCAAATCGTTTACAGTCAACAAAACTATTTGAGTGGATGTTTGTTTTGAAAATTCCGAAAGCTGGGCCGTCAACTGGCTCTTTTGCCCCTCGGTCAAAACGTTTGCAAAATCGTTTACAGGACTTGCTGGTTCTGGTTTTTCGGGTAGCTGCGCATACGAAAAAGCGATAAAGCTCAAGACGAACAGTACCAATACTGTTTTTAGCTTATTTCTAAAAAAGTTTCTATTATCCAAAAGATATTTCATCACTAAGTTCGTTTTTATCGTCGGTTTGATAAGGAAAATGCACTTTGAGTTGTTCTCCTGCTCTTAAAATTCCTTGAGTAAGCCCTCCGGCAAAATCGCCTTTTAGAAAAGCAGAATGCATTTCTACTTTTATGTCGTCCCAAAAATTTTCGGGTACTTTTTGATTGATACCCACATCACCTAATATCGCAAATTTCTTACTCTGAACAGCTAAATAAAAAAGCACGCCATTTCGTTGTTTTGTTTGGTGCATTTTGAGTGTTGCAAAGGCATGAGAGGCGCACTCCAGCGCCTCTTCATCACATTTATTTTCGACATGCACACGCACTTCGCCCGATGTTGCCTTTTCGGCTTCGGCAATGGCTTGCATAATCTTTTGCTTTTCTTCTTTGCTGAAAAACGTACGTGCTAAATTACCCATTTATTATCTATTAAAACTCCACTTTTGGAGCTGATTCGGCACCTTGTACAGCCTGAAAATAGGCTTTTTCATCAAAATTAAACATTCCGGCAAACAGATTGTTTGGGAATTTCTTGATGTGAATATTGTAAGCACGGGCTTCCTCGTTGAATCGCATACGTTCGGTTGCAATTCTGTTTTCGGTACCTTCCAATTGAGCTTGCAATTCCAAGAAATTCTGATTGGCTTTCAAGTCCGGGTATTTTTCAACTACTACCATTAAGCGCGACAGAGCAGAACTCAAACCGTCTTGTGCTTGTTGAAATTGTTGCAATTGAGCTGCATTCATATTGCCGGCATCAATGCTTGTAGAGGTTGCTTTTGCTCGTGCATTGATCACTGCTTCCAATGTTTCTTTTTCGTGAGCGGCATAGCCTTTTACAGTAGAAACTAAATTTGGTATCAAATCGGCGCGACGCTGATACACGTTTTCGACTTGTGCCCACTGAGCGTCAACGGCTTCCGAACCGGCAACCATTCCATTGTAAATATTTTTGACAGAAGAGTAGCCAATGAAAATCAACACCACAACTACAATTAGAATTATCCAAGATTTTTTCATGTTTTTTTTAAATTTAAATTGAGAATAAAGATATAAAAAAGGCTGTTTAATTTGAATAAACGTAAAAAAATTACATTCGCATTAAACAGCCTATCGGATTATTTAATAAGAGTGAAACTACGTTTGATGAAATCGGCAAGCTCTTTTCCCTTCAGGAGATTTTGAGAAAGCATTGCCAAATCGTACATTTGTTTCACTGTTTCGGTTTGCTTTTCTTCGTCTTTTTCTTCCAACAAAGAGCCGATAAGGGGATGATTTGCATTCACGATTAGGTTGTAAGAATCCGGAAAACCGCCAAATCCCATCATACCGCTTCCACCTAATTTTTCCATGTCTTTCATGCGCCGCATAAACTCGGTTTGCGTGATTAGGAATGGCTGGTCGCTTTCGCTTAATGGTTCGAATACAACATTAAACTTAATTTTATCAATGTTCTTTTCGATAATTGGTTTTAGTTCTTCTTTTTGCTTGTCGTCCAGTTTTGATGGAATTACTTCGTCTTTAGCAATAAGTTTATCGATTGAATCGGCATCAACACGTTTAAACTGAACATCGCTTAACTTTTGTTCCAATGAATTGACAAAATGGTTGTCCAAAACACCATCCAAATCCAGAATATCAAAGCCGCGGTCTTTTGCTGCTTGGATAAAACTGTATTGTTCTTCCTTGTTGTTCGCATAAAGATAAACCACTTTCTTGTCTTTATCGGTTTGGAAAATTTTTACATGTTCGTTGTATTCTTCGAAAGTGAAATATTTACCATCTACGTTTTTGAAAAGACTGAATTTCTTGGCTCTGTCGTAGAATTTCTCATCGGAGAGCATACCATAAATGATAAATACCTTGATGTCGTCCCATTTTTTTTCAAAATCTTCCCGATTGTTTTTAAACAATTCTTCCAACTTATCGGCTACTTTTTTGCTGATATGCGTGGAGATTTTTTTCACGTTGCTATCGCTTTGCAAATAGGAACGAGAAACATTGAGTGGAATATCAGGCGAATCAATCACGCCATGAAGCAAAGTTAAAAATTCGGGCACTACGCCTTCCACAGAATCGGTAATAAAAACCTGATTGCTATAGAGTTGTATTTTATCTTTTTGAACTTCCAAATTTCGCTTCAATTTGGGAAAATATAAAATTCCGGTAAGATTGAACGGAAAATCTACATTCAGATGAATTTGAAACAAAGGCTCATCAAAATTCATTGGATAAAGTTCGCGGTAGAAGTCTTTGTAATCTTCGTCTTTCAAATCGGCCGGGGCTTTTTTCCAGATTGGATCTGAGTTGTTGATGATCCGATCTTTTTCGACCTCTTTATAAACATCATTTCCGTCTTTATCTTTCTCGCCCTCCACTTTTTCTTGTGTTTTTTCTGTTCCAAATTTTATCGGAACGGGCATAAACCGATTGTATTTCTTGAGCAGCTCAAGAATTTTGTACTCCGACAAAAACTCTTTGCTTTCGTCCGAAATATACAAAACCACATCGGTTCCGCGGCTTTCTTTTTCTATTTCGTCCAATGTATAATCAGGGCTTCCGTCGCATTCCCATTTCACAGCTTTGGTTCCTGCTCCTTTTTTATAGGTTTTCGAATAGATTTCTACCTTATCAGAAACCATAAAAGAAGAATAAAATCCCAAGCCAAAACGGCCAATAATGGCATTTTTTTCAGCTTCGGTTTTCGATTTGAATTTTTTTACAAATTCTTCAGCTCCTGAAAAAGCAATTTGGTTGATGTATTTATCCACTTCTTCGGCTGTCATCCCAAGTCCTTTATCGCGAATAGTAAGCGTTTTGGCTTTCGAATCTAAGATTACCTCAATAGTGAGATCACCCAATTCTTCTTTGAACTTACCTAAGGCAGAAAGCGTTTTTAGTTTCTGAGTGGCGTCCACTGCATTAGAAACTAACTCGCGTAGAAATATTTCGTGATCGGAATAGAGAAATTTTTTGATGATTGGAAAAATATTTTCCGTTTGTACATTAATCTGTCCTTTTTGCATTGTTATATTCGTTTTTTGAATTTACTATGGTCAAGTTTACAAATTTGATACCACCTATTTTTTTATGACAATTTGACAATAGAGCCTTTTGCAAACATTCATTGCTTTTCAAGAAAAATTCAAAAAAAAAGCCTTTCAATTTCTTGAAAGGCTTTACATAAATTTCTAAACTTTAATAGCCGGCAGCTTGTCCGTCTTTTCTCGATTCGGAAGCTCCAAAATATACTTTGTTTTTTGCATCATATTTAATAGCCTGATAACCACCATATCCACCTCTATTGAACTGAATTGTATGGCCACGACCCATTAAGGCATTAATGGTTTCAAAACGAAATCCCGATTCCAAATTTACAACTCCGCCATCGGTCATTATCTCATCGGTTGGTTCCGAAGAGCCCTCATGATAAATGCGCGGTGCATCGCCAGCGACTTGCAAATTCATACCAAAATCGATTATATTCACTACTATCTGAACATGCCCTTGTGGCTGCATGGCACCACCCATCAAACCAAAACTGATGTATGGTTTTCCGTCTTTGGTAATAAATGCAGGAATAATTGTATGAAACGGGCGTTTATGAGGCTCGTAAACATTCATGTGGCCTTTTTTAAGCGAAAACATTTCGCCTCTGTCTTGAAGAACAAAACCCAAATCGCCGGGAGTCATTCCAGAACCCATTCCGCGATAATTGCTTTGAATCAAAGAAACCATATTGCCATCTTTATCGGCTACTGTCATATAAATGGTATTTCCCATTTCCAATTCTCCGGCTGAATAAGTACGGGCCGATCGGGGCGTAATAAGTTTCAATCGTTCTTTGGCATACTCTTTCGAAAGAAGTTTTTCGACAGGGAAATCGTTAAAATCTGGATCAGCATAATACTTAGCCCGGTCTTCAAAAGCAAGCTTTTTAGCTTCAATAAAGAGGTGCATATATTCTTCCGATCCAAATCCCATGGAGGCAATGTCGTAATTTTCGAGAATATTCAACATCTGCAAGGCAGCTGTTCCTTGTCCATTGGGCGGCATTTCCCATACATCATAACCACGATAATTTGTCGAAATTGGGTCAACCCAATCGGAATGGTGATCAATAAAATCGCGCATACTCAAAAAGCCGCCTTGTTCCCGAACATATTTTACAATTTTTTCGGCAATCTCGCCTTTGTAAAATGCATCACGGCCTCCTTTTGCAATGATTTCGAATGTATTGGCCAAACGTGGATTTTTAAATATTTCGCCTTTTTCGGGCGCTTTTCCATTTGGCAAAAATGTTTCTTTGAAACCCGGAAAACGTTCGAGCGAACGTGAATTTCCTTGCATATAAAAAGCAATTACTTCTGTTACAGGAAATCCATCTCTGGCATAATTAATGGCGGGCTGTAAGATGTCTTTCATCTTCATGGTGCCAAATTTTTTATGCATCTCAAACCAGCCGTCCACTGCGCCGGGAACGGATACTGGCAAAGGCCCTAAAGCCGGGATTTTTTTGTAATTATGTTCGAGAAAATAATCCAAAGTAAGATCGTAGGGCGAGCGTCCACTGGCATTCAGCCCGTAAAGCTTTTGAGTTTTTGCATCCCAAATAATAGCAAATAAATCTCCACCCATTCCATTTCCGGTGGGCTCAACAAGTCCTAAAACTGCATTGGCGGCAATGGCTGCGTCAATAGCATTTCCTCCAGCCTTTAAAATATCCAAGGCAACTTGTGTTGCCAGCGGCTGGCTTGTTGCTGCCATCCCGTGTTGTGCAATTACCTCCGAACGTGTAGCCATTTGGCTACCCAATACTCTGTCTTGAGCATGCAAAACAGAAATAAAGAACAATAAGCTAAAAATAATGATGGTTTGTTTTTTCATGTGTTTGATTTTTGGGTAAAAGTAGAAAAAATGATTCAGTCTTCGTAAAGTCCTTTTTGGAAAATGCGGTAGGTTTTGTATATTTTCGCATCGAATCGTTCGTACATGGCGCGCATTTTTCTATTTTCTTCCATGATTAAATGGCTGTCAAAAATTTCCATTCCGGCTTTTTGAGCCGATTGGATTACTTTAACTGCCAACAAAGAAACAATTCCTTTTATTCGTAAATTTTCCTCCACACTTCCAAGGAGCAGATTCAACTGTTTCGAGTTTTTCCCAGAACGCAAAATATGAATAAAACCAAATGGAAAAAGTTTTCCTTTGGCTTTTCGCAAGCCTAGACTTATATCAGGCATCGCCACCAAAAAAGCAACCACTTCATCTTTCGAATTCAATACAATTTTGATAAACCGAGCATCGAGAAAAGGCAGAAAGCGTTCGGAAAATTCGGTTATTTCGCGCTCATCCAAAGGAGCAAAACCATATATCTCCGTATAGGTTTTATTTAAGAGTGCAAAAACTGCAGGTATAAATGGTCGAACGGCCTTGGTTTTCGTAAATTCAAGAATTTGATATCCCGCCTTGCTCACCCGTTTGTACATGGCCTCATAAACAGGAGAAACTTCATCCGGAACATTCGCTCTGTACTGTACCAAATCTATTCGTTTAGAGTAGGCATTGCGTTCCATGTGATCGATCATAAATTGAAAGCTTGGATTCGTAACGATGATAGAAACCGGATCGTCGAAACCGCTTAGCAAAAAACCTTGTGGATCTTTGTCGGAAAAACCAATGGGACCAACAAGCTTATTCATTCCATTATTTCTTGCCCAATTTTCGACGACTGTTATCAATGCATCAAACACCTCTTTATCGTCGTAGGTTTCCAAAGCAAAGAAACGCGCATTTTGCTCCCTATGCACATTGTTGTACTGAGCATTGATGATTCCCATTATACGGCCAACAATTTTTTTATTTCTTTCGGCCACCAATAAAACAGCCTTGCAATGAGTAAAAGAATGATTTTTTTTTGCGTCAAAAACCTTTCTTTCATCAGAAATTAAAGGTGGTAGCCAGTTGGAATGATTTTTATGAATTTGAAAAGGCAAGCGAATAAATGAGTTCAAGTCGTTTTTACTTTCAACAGTTCGGATTATAAGATCAGTCATGGAAATTAGTTTGATTTAGCAAAGACGCATCATGCAGAACGATTTTCTGAGAAAATTGCAACATATTGAATTTAATTTGAATACATCAAAGCCAAATGTATAAATTTTAGTTATACGCGCAGGCCCTTCTGAATAGAATCTAACAATTGTGAACAAAGGAAGCAGAAAACGAGCGTTTATTTCTGAAAAACGCGATTTGTTTTTTCGATATAGGCTAGGATTTGATCCGTGCCCAATCCCGTTTCAGAGGAAGTAACAAATAACAAAGGCAATTCTTCCCAGCCTTCTAGCAAAAACTGCTGATAGGATTTAAAATTTTCATCCATTTTCCGAGGCGAAAGCTTGTCGGCTTTGGTAAACACCAATGCAAATGGCATTTCATGTTCAGCAAGATTTTCGATGAAATCGAGGTCGTTTTTTTGAGGAGGCAATCGCAAATCGATCAGAACAAAGGTGGTAAGTAGATTTTTGCGAGTTTGCAAATATCCGCTTATCATTGTTTCCCATTTCGCTTTAATTTTTAACGGAATACTCGCATAGCCATAGCCCGGCAAATCGACGAGATACCATTTTTCGTCCACCAGAAAATGGTTGATCAATTGGGTTTTGCCAGGTTTTCCCGATGTTTTTGCAAGTCCATTAATTCCTGTAATTTTATTTATCAAGGAAGATTTTCCAACGTTCGATCGTCCAATAAAAGCGTATTCCGGCTTATTGGGTTCCGGACAATTTTGATAGTAATTATTGCTTACAAGAAATTTAGCTGTTTTTACGATCATGTCGGTGCTGCCTGAAAGCCTTTAGGTTGTGCTGTATATTTTGTTGTAATTTTTGGATATAACTGTAAAAATACCGGTTCTTTTTCTTTTCGTAAATATCCTGAATAGTGATAAGCATTCCGGTTTCTTCGACACCACCAAAATGATCATTTATCGCAGTTCCAAAAGTCATCATGCTCGACGACAAATTCATATAAGCATTTACCAATGGCGGAATATTTTCTTTCTGCTGCCTTACGGTGCGAACCAAAATTTTATAGTTTTCCTCATAAGTAGTTCCTACAAAAATCTTTTCAAATTCCTCGTCCGGAAATTTAGATTCGATAGTTTGGTGAGGCCGCACCAACTCTTGAACATCGGGAAAAAAATTGCGTAGGAAAAAAAGCAACGTATCGCGGGCATACACATCATAATCGGTGTACATGGTCATTTTGCCATAAAGATATTTCACTTCGGGATGCTCCACCAAAAGAGCTCCCAAGCCATCCCACAAATTATCTAAAGAAAACATTCCTTTTTTAAGATTGAAATTGGGCTGATAATTGGGCTGAACAAACGAGCGACCAAGTTCGATGGAATGTGGCAAATAGTCTTGAATAAATTTATCCGAAAATTTAAAAAGGCTTGTTGTAGGGCTTTTTACATCTCCATTTTCAATGGGAATTTTATTTCCACAAATAAACCGGTAACCACCAATAATTTCTTTATCGGAAGGATTCCAAACAATCAGTTGTTTAAACGGCTTTTCGCAGCTGTCATAAAAATCCATATCCAATTCCTGACCGGTTCCTCCGCCTGCATCACGAAATGTAATCTCGCGCAAACGAGCCACTTCACGCATCAAATTCGGTTGATCTTCGGCGGTGAAAATATAGATTTCGTTTCCACCATTATTGGTATTCGTAAAAAATGTATCCTTATTTAATTCCTTATCAAGCAATGCTCTGCTTACCTTTGGCACAATGTTTTTCATAAAACTCCCTTCTCTAAAATCACCCAAAATTACCGCATGGCGTAAACCTGCTGCTTAACCACATCGGCCCATTCAATATCCTTTTTTGTTCTGTCAAAAGTTTGATATGAAATTGGCCGACCAAATTTAATTTTTATTTCGTTCCCATCTTGTTTAAACATCTCATCGGCTAAATAAAGCATTTCGATGTTCATTTTTATACCCAAACGTTGGCGCCAATTGGCTAATCGGTAAAAAAAATCGGAATTCTTTCCCTCAATATAAACGGGAATTACATCGCGAAAATAATCTCTGGATTTCCGAATAAAAGTTTTTTTCCATTCCAAATCCTCCACTATTCCCTTTTTCTTTCTTGAAACTAGTCCTGCTGGAAAATACAACATCAAAACATTTGACGAAAAAGCTTCATCTATGATACGTGCATTTTCAATGTTGCTTCCATGTTTATTCACAGGGATAAATAAAGGTTGAAGATTGGGCAAATTCATGAGTAAATCATTGACCGGAAAAATGATGTCTTTCCTAATTTTCCCAACAACATCCATGAGTGCTAAACCGTCCAAACTACCAATTGGATGATTGGCCGAAATGATATATTTTTTTGTGAGATCGATAAATTCCAATCCCTCCACTTTTAGTTTCACATGGAATTCGTCCAAAACCGCCTTTACAAAATCAAAGCCAATCTTATCTTGATGAATCTGTAAAAAATTATTCACATAATCTTGGTGGACAATTTTTTTCAGATAAGAAATAATAAATTTTGGCGTATATTTTAGTGCCCGCTTACTCTTCGAGGCAATGATCCGCTCAACATCAATAAATTCCGAATGCCCGTTTTCTGTGCTTCCCATATTTTTTTGCATATAGCCGTCAAAAATAATGAATTATTCCCAAACATTTAAACTCTCCTTGTATTTCAATTCCAATTGCATAAGTTATAAACAGAATCGCTTTTATCCCACCCAAACTATATATTCTATTTTATTGATATTCTGCATTTTAAAGATTATTGAGTATCTTTTTTTCGAGCGAAACGTAACTTTTTATTAACAAAGTGGTAAAAAGTGGTAAAAAGTGGTAAATTAAACTGTAATTTTACACTCAATTTGAAGGGAAACCATGATAAATCTAATTGGATCGTACGAATGTAAGGTTGACGCTAAAGGCCGACTGATGTTGCCATCGGGGCTGAAAAAGCAAGTACAACCTATATTGGGCGAAGGGTTTATCATAAAAAGAAGTGTTTTCCAGAAGTGTTTAGAACTCTACCCAATGACGGAATGGAATCAAGAAATCGAAGGCGTGAACAAGCTCAATCGATTTGTGAAAAAGAATACCGATTTCATTCGCATGTTTATGGCTGGGGTTCGCACATTGGAAATAGACAATGTAGGCCGAATCTTAATTCCAAAAGATTTGGTCAAGTTTAGTGAAATTCAAAGTGATGTTGTTTTAGCCTCTTCGGTAAACCGAATTGAGATTTGGAACAAAGACCTCTACGAAAAAGTACTAAACGATCCAAACATTGACTTTGGCGCCCTTGCAGAAGATGTAATGGGGAATATCCCCAAAACGGATGAGTAGTAAAAAACAGGGAAGATGTATCATAATCCGGTAATGCTTCAGGAAAGTGTTGATGGCCTGAATATTCAGCCCAACGGCATTTATGTGGACGTCACTTTTGGTGGTGGCGGTCATTCGAAAGAAATCTTAAGTCGGTTGGAAAATGGGCGTCTGTTGGCTTTTGACCAAGATGCCGACGCGCTTTCAAACTCACTTACCGATCCTCGTTTTACTTTGATCCATCAAAATTTCAAATACTTAAAGAATTTCTTGCGACTACACAAAGTATCAAAAATTGATGGTCTGATTGCCGATTTAGGCGTTTCGTCGCATCAGTTTGATGTTGCTGAACGTGGTTTTTCTACTCGTTTTGACGGTTTTCTGGATGCCCGCATGGACAATCGAAGCGAGCAGACTGCAGCAGGAATTATCAATAGCTATAGTCTTTCCGACTTAACCAGAGTGTTTCGTATTTATGGCGAGTTGAAGAACGCATATGGTTTAAGCAAATGTTTGATAGAAAATAGAGACAAAACCCCAATAAACACTGCAGAAGAATTAAAATTTTGTCTTGCATCGTTTGCACCACGCAATCGGGAAAATAAATTTTTCGCACAAATTTTTCAGGCATTGCGAATTGAAGTAAACGAAGAATTGGAATCGCTACAAAGCCTTTTAAATCAATGTACTGAAGTGATAAAGCCGGAAGGCCGATTGGTGGTTCTCTCTTACCATTCGTTGGAAGATCGCTTGGTAAAAAACTTTATCAAATCGGGGAATTTCGAAGGCGAGTTGGAAAAAGATTTTTATGGAAATGTGTTGGCCCCATTTCAGAGCGTGGTCCGAAAAGCATTGGTTGCAAACGAGAAAGAAATAGAGTTGAACAATCGCGCACGCAGCGCAAAATTGCGCATTGCGGCAAGAACCAATCTTTGACAAATGAACAAGATAAATGAAAATATTTCGCCGAAAGAGGTAGCGCCCAAAAAGAAAAAAAGTTTTGGAAGCATTTATATTAAACCTATTCTCGATGGAACTTTTCTTTCAAAAGAAAGTGCAGCCAAAGAATTACCGTTTATCAGTTTTTTACTTCTCCTCATAATCTTATTCATCTCGAACACATTTTTTGCACAAAACACAGCCAGGAAGATATACAAATACAAGCAAGAGGTAAAAGAGCTTAGGCTTAAATCCATTTCGGTTAAAAGCAAATTGATGGACAATACCCGCCGAACCGTCATTATTGAAAAGGTGAAAGACCTAGGTTTGATCGAAACGCTAATTCCTCCTCAAAAGATTTTTGCAGAGAAGAAATAAATGATGAAAGAAAATGCCAACATATTAAAGATTTCCTACGCCATGTATTTCATGTTGCTAGTAGTTGGAATTGCCATCATTGCCAATGTACTTAAAATTCAGATTAAAGAAGGTGAAAGCTTACGTAAATTAGGCACTGAACACACCATTCAAGAAGTAAAAACGGAAGCTTTGAGAGGGAACATCTTTTCGCACAATGGTGAATTATTAGCCGTTACAACTCCGAAATACGAAATTCGTTTCGACCCTATTTCGAACAAAACCGATGATTTTTTTCGCGAAAACATCGATAGCTTGGCGTATCTCCTGAGCCATTTATTCAATGATAAAAGCACCGCTAAATATAAAAACGAAATCAGCCAAGCACGCAGAACAGGCAATCGTTACTATTTGGTTGCAAAAAATGTCACTTACGATCAGTTTGAAGAAATGAAAACCTTTCCCATTTTCAGAATGGGAAGAAACAAAGGTGGTGTTATCGTAATTCAAACCAACAAACGCGATCTTCCTTACAATCTGCTTGCTAAAAGATCAATAGGAATTTACAATTACGAAAGTGGCATGTACAAAGTAGGCATTGAAGGTGCTTACGATCAATACCTCAAAGGGACTGAAGGAAAACGCTTGATGCAAAAAATTTCGGGTGGACTGTGGATGCCCATTGATCCGGTAAACGAACTAGAGCCCAAAAACGGCCATGATGTATATACAACAATAGATATTGAGATTCAAGACATAGCCGAACATTCGCTGGAGTTTCATTTACGGAAGAATAAAGCAAAACACGGCAGTGTAGTAGTGATGGAAGTAAAGACTGGTGCCGTTTTAGCCATCGCCAATTTAGGAATCGATAAGAAAGGGAATTATTCTGAAGATTATAATTATGCCATAGGCGAAAGCTCGGAACCGGGATCCACATTTAAACTAGCTTCTGCGTTGGTGGCTCTTGAAGATGGAGTTGTTCGTATGAGCGATTTGGTTGATACGGAAGGTGGACAGGTTACTTATTTCAATAAAACCATTAGAGACTCACACAAAATAAAAGATGGGATTCTTAGTCTTCAGGAAATTATTGAAGAATCCTCCAATGTTGGAATTGCGAAAATCATTCAAAATGGTTATAGGAATAATCCGCAAAAATTTATTGATGGGCTTTACAAAATTGGGCTAAACAAAGTTTTAGAAATTCCACTCGACGGAGAAGGACTGCCATATATTAAAAGCACTTCCGACAAAACATGGTCAGGAATTTCTTTGCCGTGGATTGCACATGGCTATGAGATCCAATTAACTCCACTGCAAATCCTTTCATTCTACAATGCCATAGCCAATGACGGAAAAATGCTCCGACCAATGTTTGTGAAAGAAATCAGAAACATGAATATGGCCACGCAGACTTTTTCGCCTGAAGTGATAAATGAACAAATTGCTTCCAAAGAAACTATTGAAAAACTTCAGCAAATGCTCCAAGGCGTGGTGGACAATGGAACCGCCAAAAATATTAAAAACGAAGCGTATTCCATAGCCGGAAAAACCGGAACTGCACAAATAGCTCAAAAAAATCTAGGTTATAACAAGAGTAATTACAAAGCCTCTTTTGTGGGCTATTTCCCTGCTTCCAATCCAAGATATTCTTGTATAGTGGTCATCAACGATCCAAGCGAAGACAGTTATTATGGAAGCGCAGTAGCAGCACCTGTTTTTAAAGAAATTGCCGACAGATTGTTTGCCAGCAATCTTGATATAGAAGAAGAAATAAGTACAAAAAAAGAATTCTTCTCTCCATTGGCACATGCTGGTTTTACACGCGACTACCATTCTATTTACAGCAAAATAGGAATTCCGGTGGCTCTTTTTCTGGATACCGAATGGGTAGAATGCAAACCCGACACGCTGTTGTTTGAAAAAAGAGCACTCGAATCGGACAGTATGCCAAATTTACTTGGTATGACAGCAAAGGATGCCCTTTATATTCTAGAAGAGCTAGGCATAAGTTTCAAAATGGAAGGAAAAGGATTTGTTGTTGAACAATCCATTGTCCCAGGAACTCCAATCGATGCAAATATATTGATCTCCATCATTTTAGCCACTTTGTAATATGAAAAAGTTATTGAAATTGATATCCGGAATAAAGACTGAAAGCATTGTTGGCACCGAAAACAGAAGCTTTGCTGGTTTGGATTTTGATTCGAGAAAAATAAAAAACAATTTCTTGTTTGTGGCAGTGCGGGGAACCATTACAGATGGACATTCCTTTATTGAAACCGTCATTGCAAATGGTGCAACAGGAATTCTTTGCGAAGAATTGCCTTCATTATTGAACCCAGACATCACCTATATTGTGGTGAAGGACTCCCAAGAAAGTTTAGCAATTTTGGCTGCCAATTGGTTTGATCATCCATCAAAAAAATTAAAATTGGTAGGCGTAACCGGCACAAATGGTAAAACAACGACGGCAAGTCTTTTACATCGTTTGTTTACCGGTTTGGGATATAGTTGCGGCCTTTTATCCACCATCGAGAACAAGATAGAAAACACTGTTTACGAAGCCAAGCTAACAACTCCAGACGTTTTACAAATAAACACTTTGCTGGCCGAAATGGTAGCAAAAGGATGTTCGTTTTGTTTCATGGAGGTGAGCAGCCATGCCATGGTTCAAAAAAGAACCGCCTCGCTTCAATTTGCCGGTGGAATTTTCACCAATCTCACACACGACCATCTTGATTTTCACAAAACCGTATCAGAATATCTGAAAGCAAAAAAATCTTTCTTCGACCATCTACCAAAAACGGCTTTCGCATTGAGCAATTTGGACGACAAGAATGGTCTTGTAGTGTTGCAGAATTGTAAAGCAGAAAAACATACTTACAGCCTCAAAAGTTTGGCCGATTTTAAAGGAAGGATTATTGAAAATCAAATTAGCGGCTTACATCTTTCGATCGACGATCAGGAAATTTACTGCCGTTTGGTGGGACGTTTCAATGCCTACAACTTATTAGCTATATATGGTGCAGCTCGCTTATTGGGCGAAAAAGCCGAAGAAATTCTTCCTATATTATCCAATTTAGAGTCGGTTGCCGGAAGATTTGAATATCAGCAATCGGCCGAAGGCATCATTGCTATTATTGATTATGCTCATACTCCCGATGCGCTCGAAAATGTGTTGAGCACCATCAATCAGCTTCAGCAAACAGAAAATAAAATAATAACAGTGGTGGGTGCTGGTGGAAACCGCGATAAGAGTAAGCGCCCAGAAATGGCGAAAATTGCGGCTAGCTTAAGCGATCGCTTGATATTGACCTCCGACAATCCCCGATTTGAAGAAGCGGAAGCCATTGTTGCAGACATGGAAAAAGGACTAGACGCAGAACAAAGCAAACGCTGTTTGCAAATCTTAAATCGGGAAGAGGCAATAAAAACAGCATTTTTCTTGGCACAGCGAGGCGACATTATTTTAATCGCCGGCAAAGGGCACGAAAACTACCAAGAAATAAAAGGCGTGCGCTATCCATTTGATGACAAAGAAGTGATTCGAAAATTATTTTCAAAAACCAATTAGACTATGTTGTATTCTCTATTTGACTATCTAAGAAGCGAATTTCATTTCCCGGGAGCGGGGGTTTTTCAGTATATCTCTTTCCGTGCAGCAATGGCGGCCATTACTTCTTTAACCATTTCACTGATTTTCGGTAAAAGTTTGATTCTTTATTTACAGCGAAAACAAGTTGGGGAAAGTATTCGCGATTTGGGGCTAGACGGCCAGATGGAAAAAAGCGGAACACCAACCATGGGTGGTTTGATCATAATCGGCGCCATTTTGATTCCCGTTTTACTCTTCAATAAGCTCGACAATATTTACATCATCCTAATGATTTTCACAACCGTGTGGCTTGGTTTGATAGGATTTCTAGACGATTACATTAAGGTTTTTAAGAAAAACAAAAAAGGCTTGGCGGGCAAATTCAAAATTATTGGTCAAGTTAGTTTGGGAATCGTGATTGGGCTGACCATGTTTTTTCATCCTGATATTTCTATTCGCGAACAACATCTAACAAGTCCCGTAAATACGACTTCTATTTCGAGCGAAAATCCAATTGAATTGAATTCAGCTCCAACCGAAATTACGTCAAAACCTGTTCATTCAACTCAAACTACAATTCCTTTTTTCAAGAAAAATTCATTTGATTATGCTATTCTCATAGCATGGGCTGGCCCCGAAGCTCAAAAATGGGCATGGATAGTATTTATTCCGATTGTGATCCTTATCATCACCGCCGTTTCGAATGGAGCAAACCTCACTGATGGCATTGACGGTTTGGCCACCGGAACTTCGGCTATTATTGGCTCTACATTGGGAATATTGGCTTGGGTAAGCGGCAACGTTATTTTCGCCAATTACTTAAACATCATGTATATTCCAAATGTTGGCGAACTCACCATATTTATAAGTGCTTTTGTAGGCGCTACCATTGGTTTTCTCTGGTACAATACGTATCCTGCTCAAGTTTTTATGGGCGATACAGGAAGCCTCACCATTGGCGGAATCATTGCCGTTTTTGCCATTCTCATTCGCAAGGAATTGCTGATTCCTATTCTCTGTGGAATTTTCCTGATGGAAAACCTTTCTGTAGTGATGCAAGTGAGCTATTTCAAATTCACCAAAAAGAAATATGGAGAAGGCCGACGCATATTTTTGATGTCGCCCTTGCATCACCATTATCAAAAAAAGGGATATGCAGAACCTAAGATAGTACTCAGGTTTTTTATAATCGGACTGATGCTGGCCTTGATAAGTATTATCACTTTAAAACTGAGATAAATGAAACGAATTGTTGTTCTAGGAGGAGGAGAAAGCGGAACCGGAGCAGCACTATTAGCAGTAAAACAAGGCTTTGAAGTTTTTTTGAGTGATAAAAACAGCCTAAATGAACGCTACAAAAAAGTTCTTATAAATCATGAAATCAAATTTGAAGAAGGGCAACATACGCTTTCTGAAATTCTAAAAGCCGATGAGGTGATAAAGAGTCCGGGTATTCCGGATACGATTCCACTCATTAAAACTTTGGCAGAAAAATCGATACCTATCATTTCTGAGCTGGAATTTGCAGCCAGATTTACGAAGGCCAAATTGATTTGCGTAACCGGAAGCAACGGAAAAACAACTACAAGCTTGTTAACCTACCATATATTGAAAAATGCAGGTTTAAACGTAGGCTTGGCCGGAAACATAGGCAAAAGCTTTGCGTGGCAAATAGCCGAAAACTGCTTCGATGTATATGTTTTGGAGGTGAGTAGTTTTCAGCTGGACGGGATGTTTGAATTTAAAGCGGACATAGCGATTCTAACCAATATCACCCAAGATCATTTAGATCGATACGAAAACAGTTTTGAAAACTACGTTCAATCGAAATTCAGAATGATTCAAAACATGACTTCTTCTGATTATCTGATTTACAATGCCGACGATTGTGTGATTGAACAAGAATTGGCAAGAAGAAATACAAACATTGGGCTTATCCCATTTTCGCTGAAAAATACAGCATTTGAGTTAGGCGCCTTTGTGGAAAACGAAAAAATGAATATTCACATATTTAAAGACAAATTTACGATGACACTAAAAGAAATGGCACTACAAGGGAAACACAACATCTACAACTCTATGGCAGCGGGAGTTGTGGGGAAATTACAAAACATCCGAAACAACAGCATAAAAGAATCGCTGGCTGAGTTTCAAAATGTGAATCACAGAATGCAATATGTGGCTACAATTGGTGGCGTGGATTATATCAACGATTCAAAAGCTACGAATGTAAACAGCACCTATTTCGCTCTCGACAGTATTCGAAAACCCATTATTTGGATTGTTGGCGGAAAAGACAAAGGAAACGACTACAGTTCGCTTGACGGCTTAGTAAAAGACAGAGTGAAAGCAATTGTATGTTTAGGTTTAGACAACAAAAAACTCATCGAACATTTTAGCAAATTTGTCCCGTCAATAATTCAAACATACAATGCAGCAGAAGCCGTTGAAGAAGCACAAAAAATGGCTGATATGGGTGATGTGGTATTGCTTTCGCCAGCCTGCGCCAGCTTCGACCTTTTCGAAGATTATGAAGATAGAGGAAATAAATTTATTGAAGCCGTAAATCAATTATAAACAATACCCAAATGGCAAAAGATTTTGCCTGATAGCGAATTGAAATTGATTTTTTGAAACTTAGAACAAAAAGACAATAGATGAATAATTTTGGTTTACAGTTGAAAGGCGACAGAGTGATTTGGGGGATTTATATTATTTTCTCTATGATTTCGCTGGCTGTAGTGTACAGCGCATCAGGACATCTGGCCTATAAACTAGAAAATGGCAACGCTTTTCACTATCTTTTCAAACAACTAGGCATTGTTGTCTTCGGGTTTTTTGTCATGTATTTGACCCATCGAATAAAATACCACATTTTCAGCTTAACATCCGTACTTTTGATCTGGTTGGTAATTCCAATATTGATATTCACCATTATTTCGGGAACAAATATTAACAATGCGAGTCGTTGGCTCATGGTGCCGGGAATCAATATAAGTTTTCAGAGCTCCGACTTTGCCAAAGTTGTTCTTTTAACCTTTCTAGCTCGAAATTTGAGCAGGCTTCCCGAAAAATACAAGGAAAATAAAAATGTCCTTCGATATGTTTTGATTCAAATTTTCACCCCTACTTTGCTGGTAACTTTGCTCATCTTGCAATCCAATTTTTCGACTGCATTCCTAATTTTTTCCTCTGCATTCTTTATGATGATGATTGGAAATGTAAAACCTAAATACCTTTTTGGTCTTGCCGGCAGCGGAATTGTCATCCTTGGTATCGCATTTTTAGTCGTAAAAACAAATCCAAACATTTTACCTAGATTCGACACTTGGGTAAATAGAATCGAGAATTTCACAAATACTGAAACGGAAGATGATTATCAGGTTTTACAATCAAAAATTGCCATTGCCTCCAATCCGCTTATTGGTAAACTTCCCGGAAAGAGCATTCAACGTGCCTTTTTGCCTTCCGCCCAATCGGATTTCATCTTTGCAATCATCATAGAAGAATACGGTACAATAATAGGATTTTTTGTTCCGCTTCTTTACTTAGTTCTCTTTTTCCGCGCACTCGTAATAGCCAAACACAGCACAACTATATTTGGTGCTTTGCTTGCATTGGGCTTAACGTTTACCATCGTCATTCAAGCAATGCTCAACATGAGCGTGGCTGTGAACTTGGTTCCGGTAACCGGCCAACCTCTTCCTTTATTAAGTTCAGGAGGATCGTCCTTTGTTTTTACTTCCATGGCTTTAGGAATGATCCAAAGTGTAAGTGCTGGCTCAGCAGCAAAAGCATCGCCGTCGAGTTCAGAAAACAAAAAAGAGACCGAATGAAAAAAACATCAGAACAAATACGCGTTTTGATTAGCGGCGGCGGCACTGGCGGTCATATTTTTCCAGCTATTGCTATAGCCCAAGCCATTCGAAAATTAAATCCCCAAAGCGAATTTCTATTTATTGGTGCCCAAGACAAAATGGAAATGGAAAAAGTTCCTGCGGCTGGATTTGAAATCAAAGGTCTTTGGATAAGTGGTTTTCAGCGCAGCTTAAGTCTAAAAAATCTCTTGTTTCCGATAAAACTTGTATGTAGCTTATTCAAAGCCAAGAGAATAATCGCCCAATTTAAACCTCATGTTGTTGTTGGTGTTGGCGGATTTGCCAGCGGACCAACGCTATTTATGGCACACAGAGCCGGAATACCTAGTTTAATCCAAGAACAAAATTCATTTCCCGGCATTACAAACAAATTGCTCGCCAATAAAGTAAATCGGATTTGTGTAGCATATCCTGAAATGAGCCGCTATTTCCCGCCCGAAAAACTTATTGAAACGGGCAATCCAATCCGCAGACACGTTATCCAAATAGAAGGAAAACGCAAATTGGCATTCGATTATTTTAATCTATCAAAATCAAAAAAAACCGTACTGCTGATAGGCGGAAGCTTGGGCGCTCAATCGATCAATCAAGCCATCATTGCCCAATTTGACGAATGGAGCAAGGCCAATTTTCAATTCATTTGGCAAACCGGCATCACTGGAATAGGGACCGCTCAATCCATTATTGAGGAAAACAAAATTACTCATATCAAGGCATACAAATTTATTACCGAAATGGATTTGGCTTATGCTGCCGCTGACTTGGTTATTTCTAGAGCCGGAGCAATCGCCATTTCAGAATTGAGCGCAACGGCAAAAGCATGTATTTTCATTCCTTTGCCATCGGCAGCCGAAGATCATCAAACAAAAAACGCACAAAGTTTGGTTGCTAAACAAGCGGCTATACTGATTCCCGATAGCGAGGCTGCCAAATCGCTCTTCGAAACCTGCCAAACTTTGTTGAACAACCCAAAAGAATTAGAAGACTTAAGAACCAATATTAAGAAATTTGCCAAATTGGATGCCGATATAGAAATTGCAAACGAGGTTTTAAAACTAATAAAATGGAGCTAAATCGTTTTACACATATTTACCTGATAGGTATTGGCGGAATTGGGATGAGTGCCTTGGCGAGGTATTTTTTAAATCATCGCAAATTTGTTGCTGGGTACGACAAGACTCCATCAGCATTGACCGAAGAACTGATGCAAGAAGGAGCCGAGATTCATTTTAAGGACGAATTGAATCTGATTTCACCTTCTTTTTTGACAAAAGAGAGTACTTTGATTATTTACACTCCCGCCATACCTGCAACGCATAAAGAATTTTTGTTTTTTAAAGAAAACGGATATCATTTGCTTAAACGAAGTCAGGTTTTGGGACTCTTAAGCAAAGACAAACACTGTATTGCAATAGCCGGAACACACGGAAAAACAACGGTAAGCAGCATGACCGCGCATATTCTAAACAATAGCAAAGTAGGCTGCAATGCTTTTTTGGGCGGAATCACAAACAATTACAACAGCAATCTGATTGTGAATGAAAAAAGTCCGAATTTAGTAATCGAAGCCGATGAGTTTGACCGCTCCTTCTTACAACTCTTTCCCGATGTGGCAGTTATCACCTCTATGGATGCCGATCATCTTGATATTTATGAAAATCATCAAAAATTAAAAGAAAGTTTTCGAGATTTTGCCGATCAAGTAAATCCAAAAGGAAACTTGATTGTGAAGTTTGGTTTGGAGAAACTGCTAAATAAAAGAGATGGCCTTTACACCTATTCCATCGAAACTGAAAATGCCGATTTTCATATCTCGGCCATGAAATTAATCAATGGCATCTATCAATTTTCTATTTTTGGACCAAATTTAAAGATAGAAAATGTGCAGTTAGAAATGCCCGGAAAATTAAATGTGGAGAACGCCCTTGCTGCCGCTGCCGCGGCCTTTATTGCAGGTGCGTCAGAAACGGAAATCAAGACGGCTTTGGCTAGTTTTTCAGGTGTAAAACGTCGAATGGAATACATTATCAAGCGCGCTGACTTTGTTTATTTGGACGATTATGCGCATCACCCGGAAGAACTAAAAGCAAGTATATTATCAGTAAGAGAGCTCTTTCCGACTAAAAAAATATGCGGAATTTTCCAACCTCATTTATTCAGCAGAACCCGCGATTTTCTGAATGAGTTTGCTCAAAGTCTTGCACTTCTTGATTCTTTGATTTTGCTCGACATTTATCCAGCCAGAGAAGAGCCTATTCCGGGAGTTACGAGTGCTCTTTTGTTGGAAAGTATTTCGCTCAAAAACAAAATATTGCTACAAAAAGAAGAACTTATCCCCTATTTAAAAAAACAATCTTTGGAAGTATTGATTACTTTAGGAGCGGGCGATATTGACAGAATGGTGGATCCAATTAAACGTGCATTTGAATGATAAAGCGCATAATNNAACGATATACTCTATTTGCCGTCTATCTATAAAAAATTATATATCTTGGCCGCAAAAATTCAGGAAGACGAATTTTTAACAGCATTGATTGACCAAATATATGTGACTAGTGAACAAGAATTCGAAATAATTCCTAAGACTGGCGTGGCTTACATCGAATTTGGAGATATCAAGCAAGCAAGTGAGAAACTAAATAAGTTGAAATATTTCTACTTAAACGGAAAAGAAAAAATTGATTGGAATTTATACAAAGCCATTAATTTAAAATACGAAAATCAAGTAGTTTGCCTAAAAAAATAAATATATGGGAGCCTCAGACATTATCATTGTAGGATTGGACATCGGAACCACTAAAATTGCCGCCATAGTTGGACGCCGAAACGAATACGGTAAAATTGAAATCCTTGGAGCCGGCAAAGCCGAATCCATTGGGGTGAAACGTGGTGTTGTTTCAAATATCGAAAGTACCGTTTTGTCAATAAAAAGAGCCATCGAAGAAGCCGAATCAAAATCGAATGTAAAAATAGACTTTGTGAATGTAGGCATTGCCGGCCAACACATTAAAAGCTTGCAACACAGAGGAATCATGATTCGAAAAAATATCGATATTGAAATAGAGCAAAAAGACGTGGACGAATTGGTTGACAGTATGCGAAATCTAAACATGAATCCGGGCGAAGAAATTATAGATGTAATTGCCCAAGATTTTATTGTTGATGGAGAAATAGGAATTCGCGAACCTGTTGGAATGTTAGGAAACACCTTGGAAGCCAATTTTCATATCATCATTGGACAAACCACTGCCGCGAAAAACATTTATAAATGTGTGCGTAAAAGTGATATCGACATCGTTGATTTAATTTTGGAGCCAATTGCTTCGGCAAAAGCAGTATTAAGCGAAGAAGAAAAAGAAGCTGGAGTGGCTTTGGTTGACATTGGTGGCGGCACAACAGACATCGCTATTTTTCACGATGGCATTATCAGACATACAGCCGTCATTCCATTTGGCGGTGATGTGATTACCGAAGACGTTAAAGAAGGTTGTTCGATCATCAAAAAACATGCTGAAGAATTAAAAGTAAAATTCGGCTCCGCCTTGGCCAGCGAAAACAAAGATGAGGAAGTTGTTGCCATCCCAGGATTAAGAGGTCGTCCGCCCAAAGAAATTACGCTTAAAAATTTGGCGAGTATTATTCAAGCTCGTATTGAAGAAATAATTGAACAAGTTTATTTCGAAATAAAAAATTCAGGGTACGAACACAAATTAATAGCCGGAATTGTATTGACAGGCGGAGGAGCTTTGCTCAAACATATTGCACAACTCACTGAATTTATGACCGGAATGGATACCCGAATAGGTTATCCGAATGAGCATTTGGCCGAAGGAACGCCACCTGAACTTGCTTCGCCAACTTATTCTACCGGAATTGGATTGGTAATTGAAGGATTGGAAAGATATGATGCAGAAGCTCGTAAAAACGGAAATAAAGAAATTACTCCTGTTCAACAGAAACCAAGTCGTAAAAACGACAAGAGTTTCTTTCAGAAAATTCAAGAGTTTTTTGATAATGAGCCAGAAAATTTAGCATAGATTCAACTCATAATCAATCCATAAATGCATCAAAAATCGTTTGTGGATATCAACAATGATTTTGTTAATAAAAACGCTCGAATCCCTTTAATAAAAAGACTTTTAGAATTACTTTAGTGGTATAAAAACAAGTGAATATGTTAAATTTCGATTCCCCAAAAAACCAATCTAATATTATTAAAGTTCTTGGTGTTGGCGGCGGCGGCGGAAATGCCGTAAACCACATGTACAAACAAGGCATCAAGGATGTTGATTTTATCTTGTGTAATACTGATAATCAGCATTTAGCCGACAGTCCAATTCCCACTAAAATTCAGTTAGGACATAGTCTTACCGAAGGTCGTGGAGCAGGTTCAAAACCGGCTGTTGGACGCAATGCAGCAATAGAAAATATCGAAGAAATAAAAGAATTACTGAGCCAAAACACTAAAATGTTGTTCATAACTGCCGGTATGGGGGGCGGAACAGGAACTGGTGCAGCGCCGGTAATTGCGCAAGCAGCTCAAGAACTTGATATTCTAACAGTAGCAATCGTTACTATTCCCTTCGGTTTTGAAGGACGCAAACGGACAGAATTAGCCAAAGAAGGAATCCTAGAACTGAAAAAACATGTTGACACTATCCTTATTATAAACAATGATAAACTACGTGAACTATACGGAAATCTATCGCTCTCCCAAGCTTTCGGGCAAGCAGATGATGTATTGACAACGGCCGCAAAAGGAATTGCCGAAATCATCACTGTTACAGGTTACATCAATGTAGATTTTGAAGACGTAAAAACTGTAATGAAAAACAGTGGTGTTGCAATAATGGGCTCGGGTCGCGCTTCAGGAGAAAATAGAGCCGCCAAAGCAACCGAACAAGCACTTTCCTCTCCTATCTTGGATGATAACGATATCAACGGAGCTAAAAATATGCTTTTGTATATTGCCTCCGGCGAAGCCGAAATTTCGATGGACGAAGTGACCGAAATCACTGAAATTATTCAAGGTCATGCCGGATACGATTGTGAAGTTATTTGGGGAAGCGGAAGAGATGTTTCGCTCGGAAACGACATTAGCATAACCCTCATCGCAACAGGATTTAATCGCAAAGACGGTGAAGTAGTAAAAGAACAACCATACAAAAAAGTTATTCCGCTCGAAGATGGTCCAACAACTACTGACCCAAGTCCGGAATATAAAGCTACGCTTGATCCTAACCAAAAAATTGAATTGATCGACCGTTCAAAAACAGAAGAACAGCCAACTCAGTTAGAAACAATGGTTTACGATCTGAATCAAAAAAGCGAAACACCTACTGATTCGCCTATTGAATTTAAATTAGCAGCGAGCAAAGAGCTGATCATTCGCGAAATAGAAAACAATCAAGATGAATACGAAAGCGATCACCGAGACCTCCTTGAATTTGAGAAACCCGAAATCGTTTTTGAAAGACCCATTCCAAGCGTAGCAAAACCGGCTCGCGACGAAAAACATCTGGATCGATTGAAAAAACTTCGCGATTTATCTTACATCGGAAACCAAAGTTTGGCAGAAATGGAAAATATTCCTGCTTATAAACGTAAAAATATTCATTTAGAACAAAATACTCCATCTACAGAATCCGAAGTTTCTAGATATAGCTTGTCCGATTCTGATGACGGATTAGAAATTAAAACCAACAACAAATTTCTACACGACAATGTCGACTAACCTCAACTAACAATCAAAAAAAGACCCGGCTAGCCGGGTTTTTTTATACCTTTACATTTTAAAATATGAATTATGAGTTTAGAAATTCTAATCAATAGCGACATCAAAACAGCGATGTTAGCAAAAGATAAAAAGACTTTGGAAGCCCTCAGGGCTGTTAAAGCGGGATTGTTGCTTATCAAAACCGGAGGAGATATTCACAGCGAAGAAATACCAGAAAGTGTTGAAATGCAATTGCTTCAAAAGCTAGTAAAACAGCGAAAAGAATCGGCTGGGATTTATATTGCACAAAATAGAGCCGACTTGGCTGATGACGAACTTTTCCAAGCCGAAATTATTGAAAAATACCTGCCCAAGCAAATAAGTGAAGAAGAAATAAAAATTCTTATTCAAGAACTGATTCATAAAAATGGAGCAAGTTCTATAAAAGACATGGGACGAATTATGGCACTAGCAAGCAAAGAATTGGCCGGCAAAGCAGATAACAAAACCATCTCGTTGATTGTAAAAGAGTTGTTGAGTTAAGCGAAATTAATTCGCTTTTCATGCTTTCTGCTGCATTTTTTATACATTTGCAGCCTTATTCGCCTTTGGAGGATAGACGGGGTGTAGCGCAGTTGGTAGCGTACTTGACTGGGGGTCAAGGGGTCGCAAGTTCAAGTCTTGTCACTCCGACTTAAATATCAAAGAGTTACAATCATTTTGGATTGTAACTCTTTTTTATTTGCATACAAATATGCCAACATATCATTGGAATACATTTTAAACCTTCTGCCGAATAAAAATCTGTCTTGTCGCGAAATAGGTTTTAGCTAAAAAATGCAAAGTAGGACAGCTAAATCATTCAAACAGTGGGTAATTAGCGGATTTCTTTCAGAATATCCTTACAAATAGCCAACAGCCGATGACACTAAATTGTTCGCAATAGATGTTTTAGAAATTCGATTTTTAAGAATTTCCTCCTTCCTTTTTAGAGCAAGTCGAAAAATTATCGACCTCAAAAAGTGGGAAAGATGTAACACAATGCCAAAATTGTGTAAGATTATCGTAGTAAAAACTCCTGACCTTTGAGAAGAGATAAATCTGTACTTATCATTCAAAAAAAAGGCAAATGAATAATTTAATAAGAGGTTTAATATCTGGATATGGGGCGAGTAAATTAGGTGGTGGCTGTTTGGGAACGATTGTAATCTTTATAGTCATCTGGGTTTTACTTGGGCAATGCAGCTAAAATTGATTTAAAATGAACCTGTCTTTTCAAAAATTGTTTTTCGCAATAGCCACCGTATTTGCGCTCTTTGCAATTTTGGTTCTGGCCAAACCCATTCTCATTTCTTTGAGTATCGCTTTGCTCATTTCATTTATTCTATTTCCGTTGGCAAAAAAGCTTGAGACATGGAAAATCAATAAAGCATTCGCGGCTTTTCTCTCCATTTTCGCCGTGCTTTTAATTATAGGGGGCACAATTTATTTTTTTTCGTCCCAAATTATAAATGTATCAAAAGAATTCTCTCATTTCAAAGATAAAATTATCCTTGCTTTTGCCGATATCACCGTGTATTTCAACAACAATGTGAGTTTTGTTGAGAACCTCGAAAAGAATGAACTTTTTAACCGAATGAAAGATTGGCTTACTGATTCAACGGGTTTTTTGGTTAAAAAAACATTTACCAATACAGCCACTCTTCTGGCCGGACTGTTGGCAACAATTGTATTTACTTTTCTATTTCTTATATACAGAGATGGGCTAACACAGGCATTTTTGGCTTTTTCGCCCGAAAACAAAAGGCCTCAGGTTTTAAAAATGTTTAAATCGGTTCAGCAGGTTGGACAAAAATATTTGTTTGGAATGATCCTTCTCACTCTGGTTATTGGTATGGCCAACAGCATTGGTTTAATGATAATCGGAATCGAAAATCCTTTCCTATTCGGTTTTTTAGGCGCCGCCTTGGCCATTATTCCATACATCGGAACTGTAATGGGAGCTGTAATTCCAGTTATTTACGCTTTTGTATCGTACGATTCAATTTGGATGGCAATATCCGTTGCTCTTTTATTTTGGTTTGTTCAATTGGTTTCCGATAATTTTCTCACTCCAAGAATTGTAGGAGGCGGCCTAAAAATTAACGCTCTAACAGCCATTCTGAGTTTATTTATTGGGGCTGCTGCGTGGGGACTGGCCGGAATGATTTTGTTTTTGCCTTTTGCCGCTATGTTAAAAGTGGTTTGTGAAGAATTTGAGGAGCTTAAACCAATTGCACTCATCATTGGCGAACAAAATAAAAAAGAGGGCGTCGGCAGCGAGCTATTTTTGGTTCGATGGTGGGGAAAAATAAAAGGTCGGTTTCCGAAATAGTCTGTCATTGAAGAATGCTTAATCAAACGGCTCACATAAAATTTGTGGGGCTTATAGCATATCGATCCAATTTAAATTATTAACCCAAATTCAATTCCAAGATATTTTAGTAAATTCGTGAGCGGAACAATTTAGTATGCTCCAGATGCATATTCGACTTATTCATGAAAAAGATACCAAAATACATCAGCTTTCGGATTTTCATTTCATCTGCTTTGCTTTATTTTTTCTTGGTTATCCCATTTGTTGGTTTCATGTGGATACAAAAAATGCCGGAATTATTAAAGCTAGAAACCGGATTAAGCCTAATTGAAGCCGATACCGCTCTTGGACATGGAATATTTTCCGCTTCAAAATCGAACAAACAAGAATTTGACTCCCAAGATATATTGTCGACAGGAATCGCCGACCAGCAAAGCGTGCAAAGCCCGCTTACAAATAATTATAATTATCTAGGGAAAAGTTTCGAAATATTAATCAATACTTTTTTGTTCAGCTTACTCCTTTTAGCCTTTTTTAGCACTCCTTATAAGCGTTATTTTTCGCGAAAGCGAAAGATGCTGTCAGCCATTCCTGCTTTAGAAAATTATTGCCGAAAATGGTTGCTATCGAGTCCAAATATCCATGCCGCTTTGTTTTCGCTGCCTTTTATCGTTAGTCACAGTTATATTGCAATCACTCTTTTTACTGGAAATATAGAAAACGAATTGCGCTATGGTTTGTTGAGGGATTATTTCTACATCAGTATATTGGCTTCATTTCTGACCGTATTATTTGTTTATTATTGGTCGAAACATAGGGTGCATATATTTTATTTAGAAATTTTATATACCGATATTGAACTTCGTAAGCGCATATTTAAAAAAACGGTTGGAAAAATAAGAAACCGTTTGTGGATCGCCAGCGGAATGACGACTCTTTTGCCATTGAGCATCGTTATTTTTTATATCATATTGAGTGTAAGCAGTTATAAAGATTTAAATATTTATACATTCAGCCCGGAAACGCGCATAATTCTTTTTGGCTCCTACGCAAGCATTAGCGAAAACATCTCTCTTGAAAATACTTTGTATATCAACTCCATAAACGTAATCATGATGTTTGGAGGAATTGCCACCAGTGTTTTTGTTTCATTGATCTATATTTTTTCTTTTGTTCGCTGGACTACGCTCGACATTGTATATCCGGTAAAGGAATTGCTTTACAATATCCAAAAAACAGGCGAAGGCGAAGGCGATGCAAATTTTAGCGTGGTGAGAACAAATGACGAAATTGGAGAACTAAGCGAGGGATTTAATGTCATGGCACAACGTATTAAAGATCATATCGATAATATAAACGATTTGAGCAATTCGTATTTTCGTTTTGTCCCCAAGCAGTTTTTGGAATTTTTAGGCAAGAAAAATATTGTTGACATTCAATTGGGCGATCAAGTGCAGCGCGAAATGACGGTTATGTTTTCGGATATTCGCTCCTTTACAGAGCTGTCGGAAGATTTTAGCCCGAAGGAAAATTTCGATTTTATAAATCATTATTTGGGGTATATGGAGCCTGTTATTATGCGCAACAATGGATTTATCGACAAATACATTGGTGATTCCATAATGGCTCTGTATAGTTTGTCGGCCAACGACGCAATAAATGCGGCTATCGAAATGCGCGCAAAACTTCAAGAGTTCAACGACGATTTGAAAGGAAACGAAAAGCCAAGCATAGAAAGCGGCATTGGAATTCACACCGGGCAATTGATGTTGGGAATTGTGGGTGGACAAAGCCGGATTGAAGGCACCGTAATTTCCGATCACGTAAATCTTGCTTCGCGATTAGAAGGACTCACGAAAATTTATGGCGCTCCCATTATTATCAGTCAAGACAGCTTAATAAAACTGGAAAACCCACTGCAATACAATTTTCGCTTTTTGGATATTGTAAAAGTAAAAGGGCGAAAAGCCTCTGTGAATATTTTCGAAATCCTTGACGGCGAAAAAGCCACACAACGCAATTTGAAAATTAAAACGAAAGACTTGTTTAATAAAGCCATTCAACAGTATCGATCAAAATCATTTGATGTCGCCTTGCCCCTTTTCAAGGAAATCAATCATATCAACCCACACGACAAGGCGATAGATTTGTATATTGGCAGATGCGAGAAAAACTTAAAATTTGGCATTCCTGCAGACTGGGACGGTATTGAGATTTTAAATTTCAAATAATTTTCTATTCCAAGATACGTTTATAAGCCAATCTTAAACTATAATCCTGCTTACATAATCATTCGTACATTTTAATATCCGGATTAAATTAAGTTCGGTACATTTGAAGATGCAAAAAAAATAACGAAAATTAGCGAAAATGGCCATCGACATCATCATAATGAGTTACGTGATTTTAATGGCTTTTCTCGTACGTTTATCCGAAAATACACCAAAATACAGCTTAAAAATTATCTTGATTGGATTATTCTTCAGCCCAATTATTGGCTTTGTGAGTTATTTTTATTTTCAACGGTCATAAAGCAGCTTGCCTTCTTAATTTTTCTCAGCCATAGTTTGAAAAATTTTAGAGACAACTAAATCAATCGCCACATGATTTTTTCCTCCTTGTGGAACAATGATATCAGCAAAACGTTTGGTGGGTTCAATAAAAAGTTGATGCATCGGTTTTACCCAAGTGCTATAATGCTCCAAGGTTTTGTTGTA
>DMBV01000083.1 GCA_003445975.1 Bacteroidales bacterium | reverse complement strand
TCCTCTTTTTCGTCTGCATCGGTCAACAGAGCAATGTCTTGCATAAAGGCTGTCAAACTTCTAAAACTCTCTTCGTCTTGTCTTTCATTATTTTCCTTCGCAACAAACTCCATCATTCCATTTAGGAGTGCTTCTATATTTTCGTATTTGCTTATTCCTTCGGGTGTTTTATCCGATTGGAGATTCGAAATCAATCCCGAGGCGCGCGCAATTTTATTGCCCAAATCATAGGCGTTTAAAATCTCTAATTCGGATTGAAAGCTTTGAATCATGATCACAAACTCTCTTATCTTTTTTTGCGTGCCCGCATTGATCCCAAGATTGTTTTGTGGCAGATCGCAAAGAATATCCCAATACCCTTTTTCCAGACGAGCGGCTTCGGTAGTAATCAATTCTAAAGTAGTTTTTCCGATTCCTCGAGCCGGGAAATTGATAATTCTGTTAAAAGCTTCGTTGTCTTTTGGATTAATCGTTAAACGAAAATAGGCCAAAATATCTTTAATTTCTTTCCGTTTATAAAACGATAAGCCGCCAAAAATACGATAGGGGATATTTAGTTTTCTCAGGGCTTCTTCCAAGGAGCGCGATTGGGCATTGGTTCGATACAAGATGGCAAAATCGGTGTTTTTTGCCTGATAATTCATTTTATCTTCAAAGATCTGCTGAGCAATCAGCCGTCCTTCTTCCAAATCCGACGACGCTTTGATGAGCTGAATTAGTTCGCCCGATTCGTTGGCCGTCCATACAGTTTTAAAAATCTGATCTTTATTATTGTGAATCAACGAATTGGCTGCATTTACTATGATTTGAGTCGATCGGTAGTTTTGTTCCAGTTTCACAATTTGTGCATCGGGATAGTCTTTTTGGAAGTTTAGAATATTTTTGATATTCGCTCCTCGAAAGGCATAAATGCTCTGAGCATCGTCGCCAACAACACAAATATTCTCGTTGGTGGCAGCCAATCGTTTTACAATTAAGTATTGAGAATAATTGGTGTCCTGATACTCATCGACCAATATAAATTTAAATTTCTGTTGATATTTGTAGAGTATATCGGGGAAATTGTGCAGCAAAACATTTGTTTTGAAGAGTAAGTCGTCAAAATCCATAGCTGCTGCCTGGGTCAAGCGTTTTTGATAAATGGTATAAATCTGTCCCAGACTAGGTTTCCCTGCTTTTTTGTCGTCCGAAATTGTTTCCTCATTTTGGTTGTATCCTGCCGGCGATATCAGATTGTTTTTTGCATCCGAAATGCGTCCAAGAATCAAAGAAGCTTGATATATCTTTGGATCGAGATTGAGCTCTTTTACAATTGTTTTGATTAAATTTTTTGCATCGTCGGTGTCGTAGATTGTAAAATTGGATGGAAATCCAAGTTTATCTGCTTCGGCTCTAAGAATACGTGCAAAAACAGAATGGAAAGTTCCCATCCAAACATTTCGAGCTTCCCGAAATCCAACCAATTCGCCAATTCGATTTTTCATTTCTCGGGCGGCTTTGTTCGTGAAAGTCAAGGCCAGAATATGAAATGCATCGACGCCCAATTGCAAGAGATAGGCAATTCGGTAGGTGAGCACGCGCGTTTTTCCTGATCCTGCGCCCGCTATAACCATTACCGGACCATCCGTTTTGCTAACGGCAATCTGCTGTTCTGTATTTAAACCTGCGAATAATGGATTCAAAACAATGGAATTGGAAAGCAAAAGTACTGGTTTTCATGCGGACTGAATAATTCTTTAATTTGAAATTATCAACAATTTTAAAATCTTTGAAGACTCATAAGGATTTGATAAATGCAAATTTCTGTTTTGGTTTCAGTCCGGCACGCCAAGTGGCTTTTTCGCGAATTTCGTCGGTGAGTTTGATGAAATTTTCGATATCGCTGGCCCTCGAAAGCTGATAAAAATACGATTCGGAATTTTCGAAAGCTTGCGAAAAATAACGCCAATATTCTTTTAATTTATTCAACTGATTGTTTGGCCGCTCGCGATGAGTACAAATCTGATTCACCAATTCGGCATGGAAAAGCCAAAAGCGGGCAAGTTCGTTTTCTACCCAATCGGTTTCTTGTCGTTTGATGATCTCGGGCAAAAAAGGCGAAAAAAGAACGCCACGTCCGAGCATCCAATGCTCAATAGTAGGAAAGCGGTTTTTCAACCGATTAAAACTGTCCAAATCGAAAATATCGCCACTGTACACAATGGGCGCTTTGGCATTTTTTACACACCAAGCAAAAGTCTCCAGATTTACTGTGCCATCGTACATCTGCGTTCCAATTCGTGGATGGATAATCAGTTCTTTTAAGGGAAATTGGTTGAAAACAGGAAGCAGTTCTTTTATCTCGTCGGCCGATTCATTGCCCAAACGTATTTTCAACGAAATTTTATTTGGTAAATCGTTGAACAATTTTTCGAGCAACATTTCCACCATTTCAGGATAAGCTAAAATTCCTGCACCTCTTATTTTTTTGCGGATGCTAGCAATAGGGCAGCCCATATTTATATTTAGCGTATCGTATCCATAATCATAGAGGTAGTTGGCAATTGGGCTGATTTCGCGTGCGCTTTTTCCCAAAACCTGCGGATCAACGGGCATCGCTTCGTTGTTTTCTTTCCACAAATCTTGAATGCGACGGTGTTTTATCTGCTCGCCCAGTCCGGAGGGAATAAAAGGAGCAATGCTTTTGTCGATTCCGCTAAAATGCCTTGAATACGCATTTCGAAAGAAAAAATCGGTATATCCTTGCATTGGAGCTAAAAAAATCATACTATGGATTTAATTAATCAAACAAAAATACATTCTATTTCTTTTCTTTTGAGAAGGAATTGAAAATGGAATCATTTTCGTAATTTGGATGAATATTTAAAAATTAGAAGTTCGTTATGCTTCCCATTTTTTATAGAATATGCTTGGCGATTTTCTTCACTTTGGTGGGTTTAGATGCATTTGCTCAAGACTGCGATTCCAAACCAAACAATCGCGCCGAAGCGATGAATAAGCAAGCTCAGCTTTATTTGGCAAAAGGACAAATTGGGCAAGCTCAAAACCTACTTGTGGAGCTTATTCAAGCTTATCCTCGCTTTTCAAAAGGCTATTTGACTTATGGGGAGTTTCACCTTCAAGATTATCGATCAGAAACTTCCAAAGCAGTTGTCTGTTTTAAAAAAGCACTTGATATTTGTGCCGACAGCAGCCACAAAGCGAATTTTTATTTGGGAAAAATTTATTTTGGTCTGCATAATTTTGATCAAGCCATTTTTTATTTCGATCAATTTATTTCAAAGCCAGTGTATTGCTCAAAAGAAGATTTTACTGAAGCTACGGTTTTTCTTAATTTTTCGCGTGTGAGTATCGATTTGCTTGCTCATCCCGTTCCTTTCAATCCCGTCAAAGTGAACGGTATTTCTTCCAAAAACGATGAATATTTGCCTTTCATTTCGGCCGACGATGAATTTGCATTGTACACTCGACGACGCTATACCTTGGTTGATAAAGGCTTCGATTCGGAATACCAAGAAATTGAAACCTTCAATTACAGCCTCCGTCAAGCCAATGGCGATTTTGATCAAGGTTTTCCAATGCCCTATCCTTTCAACCGAAATCCAAACGAAGGCGCACCAAGTTTAACCATCGATAACAATCATCTTTACTATACATTGTGTGTTGTTGATCCCAAAACCAAATACCTGAATTGCGATATTATGCATTCTTTTTTCAACGGTAAAATCTGGTCGGATCCAAAAAGTCTTGGACAAAATATCAACAGTCCAAACACATGGGAATCACAACCTAGTATTGATGCCTCTGGCGAATTGCTTTATTTCTCGAGCAATCGGGAAGGCGGTTTTGGTGGATACGATTTGTACAAAACCTATAAGCTGACAGATGGGAGCTGGAGCAACCCAATCAATCTTGGTCCAACAATCAATACTTCAGGACACGAAAAATCGCCTTTTATTCATTCCGATAGTCAGACTTTGTACTTTTCATCGGATGGAATTCCGGGTTTGGGCGGTTTCGATATTTTTTACACCCGATTGGATAGTTCCAATCAATTCGAAAAGCCCCTGAATATTGGTTATCCTATCAATTCTTTTGAAGACGATTTGGGTTTTTTTGTGAGTACAGATGGTCAAAACGGTTATTATGCTTCGAATCGTTTTGACGAAAACAGGAGTTGGAACCTCTATTCTTTTCAACTTTACGAAAAAGCCAAACCGCAAAAAGTGTTATTTATAAAAGGAAATATCAGTCAGGAAGATGCTCATCTGCCTTCGCGGGCAAAGGTGGAGATAAAAAATCTAAATACCCGAACAACAAAAGAAATCCCGGTGGACTCGATAAGCGGCCGATATGTAGCGGTTCTGCTCTTTCGCGACGATCTGCTGTTGACTGTCAAGAAAAAAGGATTTGTTTTGGAATCAAAATTCATTGGCACAACAGATAGCATTTTCAAAAAACCTGCCGTAGTAAATGTGCAGATACAACCCATTGAAGTAGGTCAATCGTACGAAATACACGATATTTATTTCGAAAGCAATTCTGATGATCTTACGCCAAATTCGCTGGAAGTTATTCAGGAATTTTTCATTTTTCTTCAGAACAATCCAGGATTACACATCGAAATACAAGGCCATACCGATTTTATTGGCAACGAACAAGCCAATCTGATTTTGTCGGAAAACAGAGCAAAAGCGGTTTATGAATCTCTCGTTCAGCTTGGTATAGACCAAAATCGATTGCTGTACAAGGGTTTTGGTGAGAGCGTTCCCGTTGCTGATAACAATACCTCTTTCGGACGAAGTAAGAACCGGCGGACTGTTTTTATTGTAATGGAAAAATAGATGAATAGTTTTTTTAAATTAGCGGAAATTTAGTGCGATGAATAAACTGTACGAACTCGTTTACAATTTCCTTAAACCATATAAACTTCATCCTCTGCTCGATGTGAGTTTTTTTATCGCTTTGACCTTGATTATACATTTCGTGTATCGGTATTGGGCTACAGTTGAGTATTTTCCAATTCAAGGAGCCATGCTCAAAGCGCACGATTTTTTAACCACTCAGGTATTTGTTCAAAGCGAATGGTTTATTCGCAGCGTATTGAAAATGGAGATTACCAGCATAAACCAAACAATGTATTGGCCTAATCAAGGATATATTGCTATAAATCATGGCTGTTCGGGATTGAAGCAAATTCTACAGATAAGTCTGCTTTTTTTGATTTTTCCGGGACCATGGAAACAGAAGCTTTGGTTTATTCCAATGGGAATCGTGGTGATTCATTTTGTGAATGTTTTTCGAATTATTGGCTTAGCCGAAGTTCTTGTTCATTTTCCGAAATATTGGGATTTTAGTCACGATAATCTATTTCGTCCGTTTTTTTACGTTGTGATTTTTGGATTGTGGGTTATCTGGGTCGAAAAATTTCTTCGCATTCAAAAGAAATGATTGGCCAATATAAGCAAGCGCCAAAAGATTGCGCCAAAAACTGGAAACACAGATTATATGATCAAGAATTTATATATTTGCTTTGATGGAAACAAATGAAATAAAATGGGGAGTCATTGTAAATCCCAATGCCGGAAGCGGAAAATGCCAAAAAAACTGGCCTACCATTCAAAAACTTATAAAACGCGCCAAAATAGAATTTGATGCCGAACACACCGCAAGAAAAGGTCATGCCATTGAATTGACACATCAATTCTTGGAAAAAGGATACCGCAAAATTATTGTAGTGGGCGGTGACGGTACGCTCAACGAAGTAGTAAATGGCATTTTCTATCATCAATCACTCGATCCAAAAGAAATTACATTGGCCATGGTTCCGGTAGGAACTGGCAACGATTGGTGTCGTACATTTGGTGTCCCCGACAAATACATCGATGCAATTAAGTTGATTCGGGATGAAAAAACGGTCATTCAAGACATTGGCTTGGTCGATTTTCATAACAACGGATTTGCTCAACGTTATTTTGCCAATGTGGCAGGAATTGGTTTTGATGCGAGTGTGGCACATGCAGCCAACAAACTGAAAGATCAAGGAAAAGGAAATGCATTGAGCTATATGATTATTTTGCTTAAAACATTGTTGAAATACAATTCCAAGTTTATGCAACTGAGTGTTGGCGAAAAAGAGTTTAAAGAACGTATGTTTAGCATCAGTATCGGTATTGGAAAATACAATGGCGGCGGAATGAAACAATTGCCAAATGCCATTCCGAATGATGGTTTGTTGGATGCAACAATTATCAAAAAAATAAGCAAATGGACAGTTATTAAGGAGCTGAAAGGCTTGTACGACGGCTCGTTTATTACGCATCCACGCATCGAAGCACTTCAAAGCAATCAAATCTATTTTGCCGAAAATCAATTGGAAGTGGAAACAGATGGCGAATCTGTAGGCGAAGGACCTCGGAATTTTTCGATTTTGCCAAAGGCTTTGCGTGTGGTGGGCTCTTTCAAAGCCGACTAACTCAACACTCGATTCGCAGAATTTTTTTTGTATTTTCTGTTACTTTAAACCGGTTGTCGATTCTCAAACCAATAATCCATACAATTTCTTTTTCTGAAACCAAAAGCCAAGTGTTCTCTTTTTGAAACCGATTCAATTTCAGGTCGATAAAAAAATCGCTCAGGTGTTTTTTTCCTGTCATTCCCAATGGAAAGAAAACATCGCCCATTTTCCATTTGCGAATTTCCAAAGGAAAGTGCAATTTCTCAAAATCGAGCAAAGCGATGTTTGGATTTTTCTCTAGTTCGAAAAAATTTAAAACATCCCATTTTAATTGAAGCGGTTCGGTTAGCTCGCCCGTTTCGGCCTGAATAAAAAATTCCTTTGCAGCCGGAGCTTGTTTTTTTGTTAAAATCAAATTTTCTCTATCGACCAAGAGCACATATTCGTTGGCATAAAACTGGGCACCAATGCTTTTGCTTAAAATGGCGGCTAAAATTTCTTGAGTAGCCGGAAAACCAAAACTAAAAGGCTTTAAGAACTCGTACAAATACGTTTCCGGATTGGATAAATTATTCAAAACAGCGATAGAAAGCACGACGTTTTCTTTTTCTAAACGAAAAATCTTTTGCCTTTCTTCTTCTATTTTTTGTAAATAAACAGACTCGGCAGCATGGAAACGCTGCATATTCTGCATAAATGTTTCGCGATAACTAGGTTGAATTTCTTCCAAAACAGGCATCAGACTTTGCCGTAATCTGTTTCGCAGGTATTTTATTTTTTTGTTCGAAGAGTCTTCTCTAAAAACCAAATTGTTTTCTCGAACATATTCAGTTATTTGTTTTCTGTTTGTAAACAAAAGTGGATGAATCAATTTGCCATTTTTGGGTTTGATTCCATGCAATCCGGCAATTCCGGTTCCTCTAAGTTGATTGATAAAAAAAGTTTCTATTGCGTCGTCGATATGATGAGCGGTAGCGTAAACGGCATAGTCGTTCGTTTTGCACAACTCTTCAAACCAAGCAAACCGCAAATCGCGCGCGGCCATTTGGATGGAGCACTTTTTTTCTTGCGCATAGGCAGCTGCATCACAAATTTTAAGATGAAAGGGAACGGAAAGCTTTTCGGCCAAACTTTCGACCAGTTGGGCATCGCCATCCGATTCTTTGCCGCGAAGTTTGAAATTGCAATGAGCCATAGCAAATGGAAAACCGGCAAGCGAAAACAAATGACACATCAAAACAGAATCAATCCCGCCGCTTACTGCTAAAAGCACTTTTTCGCCCTGAGCAACTAGGTTTTCTTTGTTTATAAAATCGATTAATTGATGATGCATTGTGCAAAAATACAATTTGTTTAGGAAGGAGTAGAGAGAAAATTATTGGGGATAAAACGCATCCGGAATGTGCTCGATTTGATGCTTATTTTCGGCAAAAACGATGGAAATGATATCAAATCTGCATTCCAGATTCACATTGTTTTTTTCGATGTAGGCATTGGCTGCCCGAATAAGAAAGGATTGTTTTTTGCGTGTTACAGCCGTAAAAGGCTCGCCAAAATAGGCGCTGCTGCGTGTTTTAACTTCTACAACAACTAAAATATCGTTGTCTTGGGCTATGATATCTACTTCATCTTTCAGAAATCGCCAATTTTTTTCTAATATTTTAAATCCTTTCGACGCCAGAAAATGTACTGCAAATTCCTCGCCTTTCTTTCCCAATTCGTGTTGTTCTATCATTTTCGGCAAACTTTAGAATGTAAATTTGGTTGAATTTAGAACGAAAGAATAGATTCCGTCGAATTTGCTTTGAGCGAAACAATTCTCCCCAAAATCAAAGCTCTATTGTCGGCAATATGGCCGGCTGGAAAACCAAAAACAACAGGAAACTTATACTCACCACAATGTTCTTCGATGATTTGTTCGGCTGTTTTTCCAAACGGAATTGAGTTGTCGCGCATATCATTCATTCCGCCCACTATCAAAGCAGCCAATTGTTTTAGTTTTCCAGCCCGTTTTAGGTTTATCATCATCCTATCGATATGATAAAGATATTCGTCAAGATCTTCTATAAAAAGAATTTTATCTTTCAAATCCATATCAGAAACGGAGCCCATCAAACTGTATAAGATAGAAAGATTCCCGCCTACCAAAACGCCTTTTGCATTTGCGGGACGCAAAACTTTTGTGGGATAAAAATGATGCACATCTAAAACTCCAAACAAAGCTTTTCTCAGACTTTCCGTTGCATTTGTTGGTGTAGCATCTAAAGGAAAATTGATGGGCATGGTTGCATGAAGGCTTTCAATTTTGAAGTTGGCATGCACATGACTATGAAAAACGCTAAAATCGGAATACCCAATGAGCCATTTTGGGTGTTGTTTAAAAAAATCGAAATTCAGTTTGTCGATTAAGCGAACACTTCCATATCCGCCACGCGTGCTTAGAATGGCTTTTATCTCCGGATTGTCCAGAAAATTTTGAAAATCCTGTGCTCTTTGTCTGTCGCTTCCACCAAATTGATTTTCTTGAGCAAAAATATGTTGCCCAAATACAGGTTCCAATCCCCAACTTTGCAGCATCTTAACGGCAGTGCGGATTTCGTTCATGCTAATTTTGCGAGCCGGCGAAACCAATCCAATTTGGTCTCCTTCTTTTAAAAATGGAGGCGTTTTCATTCTACAAATTTAAACATTATAAATTAAGCTGTTCAAATTTCCTTATTTTTGACAAAATTTCAGTATGGCTCTTATTCTAAAAGTGAAAGGCGTTTTGCCAAGTATTGGGAGAAATTGTTTTTTGGCCGATAATGCTACCCTTGTAGGCGATGTGGTGATGGGCGAAAATTGCAGTGTTTGGTTCAATGCGGTTGTTCGTGGCGATGTTCACAGCATCAGAATTGGGAATAATGTAAATATCCAGGACGGAGCAATCATTCATTGTACTTACCAAAAAGCGGCTGTAACGATTGGCAATAATGTTTCGATTGCTCACAATGCCATTGTTCATGGGTGTACGATACACGACAATGTTTTGGTTGGAATGGGCGCTATTTTGATGGACAATGTAGTGGTGGAAAGCAATTCAATCATAGCCGCCGGAGCCGTTGTTTCAAAAGGAACCCATATTTTATCGGGAAGCGTGTGGGCGGGCGTTCCGGCAAAAAAAATTAAAGATATTGATGAACAGTTGCTCAAAGGAGAAGTCAATAGAATCTCCGAATCTTATTCAATGTATGCAAGTTGGTACGATATAAATGAATAAAATGAAAAAAATAGCTGTATTTCCGGGTTCTTTCGATCCCATCACCTGTGGGCATGCTTCGATTATTCGCAGGGCTTTGCCACTATTCGATAAAGTGATTGTGGCTATTGGCGTAAATACGCTCAAAAGCAATTATTTTGATTTAGAAACACGAATAAATATGATTCAGGCTGTTTTTGCCGATACGGGAAAAGTGAGCGTGCAGAGTTATTCCGGCCTAACAATCGATTTTTGTAAACAAGTAAATGCCGGTTTTATTTTGCGCGGATTGCGTACATCGGCCGATTTTGAATTTGAACGCAGTATTGGGCAAATAAACAAACAATTGCAAGAAGATATTGAGACCGTTTTTTTGCTTACCCAACCCGAACATACGGCGCTTAATTCTTCCATTGTTCGCGATATCTTGCGCTATAAGGGCGATGTCCGAAAATTTGTTCCTGCAGCCATTCTTCCTTTTCTTCAATAATAATGTATGTTGGCTGTTGCAATGTTTAAAATCAATCTTTAAAAATCCCCATGCTTCAATATCTAAAAAAACTGATCTTTTTTTCATTTCTTCTTTTCATAGCAGATGTTTTTGCTTTGCCCACATTTATCAATGGAAAAGCAATCCGTGGCAGTGGTTTGCTTGTTCGCTTGAGCACTTATACCGATCAAATCAGTTTCCAGGAAAGCCTACTGGATTTGGAAGAAATAAAGTCGGACGAACTTTTTCAATTGGGTTTCGAGATAGCCGATATTCAGGAAGTATTTTTAAACATTGGAAATCAATCATTTTCGTTTTATGCTCAAGCCGGAAAATCGTATCACCTAACAATTGATAATATTGAAGTACTTCCCAAAAGTGCGCTTGCTGAGCAAAATCCATTGCACATTGTTTGGAACGAAAAAAACGAACTCAACGAAGTAATTGATAATTTTAACTATGAATTTGGCGATTTTTTGGAGACTAATTTCATCGCTTTGTACAAAAATAGAGATGCAAAACTGTTAGGTGTCTTCGAACAGGAAATCGAAAAAAAACGAAGTGAAACAAAAAGTTTGAGTGAGCATGAGTTGGCTTTTTTCAAAGATTATATCGCCTATCAATTTGCCGATCTGAAATATGCCTCTCAAACCGTTTCCGACAAAACCCTTGGCGAAACATATTTTCAAAACAAACCCGTTTTGTACAACAATTCAAGCTATATGCTTTTCTTTCAGCATTATTTCAATCAATATTTTTCGTCGGGCAAACGAACAATCAATTATCACGAATTTGTGGATTTGATGCGCGCCCAAAAGAATCTTGCTCAGCTTATGGATTTTGTAGGAAAAGACCCGGTTTTGGTGCAAGAGCGATTGCGCGAATTGGTGCTTTTGAATGCATTAAAAGAAATCTATTACAACAAAGACTTTGATTCGGTAAAAGTCGGCTCGCTGATCAAATCGATCGCCTTACAAAGCAAATTTCAAGAACATAAGAAAATAGGAGTGGCCGTTTTGAATCAACTAACTGCCTTGAAAACAGGTATGTTGGCTCCTTCGTTGGAACTTAAATCAACTACCGGCACAGTCAAAAATCTGACCAATTACAAAGGAAAGTACGTTTATCTGTTTTTTATTTCCGACAATTGTCAGGCTTGCGAGCAAGATTTATCTGCAATTCGAATGCTGAACGAAAAATACCGAAACGACATTGCTTTTGTGAGTGTGTTGGTAAATTACACCAAAAACGGACAAAACAAACTAAGTCAGTTGCCCAATACTCCTTGGGACAAATTGTTGTTTGCCAACGATTTTAATATGCTAAATACCTATAAAGTGCGCAGTTTTCCGTTGTATATTCTTTTGGACCGAGAAGGAAAAATTTTGCTTTATCCGGCAAAAAAACCGCATGAAGACATTGATCGTTTTTTCGATTATTTGATCCAACGCGATAAGGCCAAAAGCGCCAAGCCGGATGAGCTATTTCGTTAAGTGTTTTCGCGCCTAAAAAAGCTGAAATTTACGCTGCCGTAGTTTCGGTGATCGAAAAAATGTGGATGATTGGCAAAGGAATATTTTTTGGAGTGTTCGATCACGAAAACGCCTTTCGATTTTAATAAGTCCGTTGAAAACAGCCGCTCAGGAAATTTTTCAAAATCAAGCATATCGTAAGGTGGATCGGCGAAGATAAGATCGAATTGTTTTTTGTTTGTTGCTAAAAATCGAAAAACATCCATTCGTAATACCCGCATGTTTTCAAATTCCATTTTTGCAATGATCGACTCAATAAATTTGACATGAGGCGTTTCTTGTTCTACTGCCAAAACGTTTAGTGCTCCGCGCGAAACCATTTCGTAGCCAATACTTCCGGTGCCCGAAAACAAATCCAAGGCTTCCGCTTCGTCAAAGTCGATCAGATTATTCAAGATGTTGAACAAACTTTCTTTGGCCATGTCTGTGGTTGGCCTAAGTTTCAAGTTCTTTGGCAAATCGATTCTCCTGCCACGATACATTCCGCTGATTATTCGCATAAAAATGCTTGTATTAAGTTAAAATACTGTGTTCCTACTTTGTCGGGAATATCATTTCCAAAAGCCACGCGATTTGATTTTGCATTTAGAAACTCCAGTTTCCCAATGTATTGGTAGGCAATGGCATACAATGGTGAGCTTCGGTTGATATTGCCCGAAAAATACAAGGGTGTTTTTTCGGGTGAAAAATACAACTGATTATAAACCAGTAGTATAAAATAAATGAAATCTTCCTTTTCTTTGAATTTGAACGAATTTGAATAGACCAATCTATTTCCATCAAAAGCAACAATCAGCATAGAACCATTGCCGATTTCGACGTAAACAGTGGCTTCTTTTTGTGTTTGTTGAAATAGAAAAGTCTGCTGAATGAAAACCGTGCTGAGGTGCAACAAGCGATAAGATTTAAAATGATCGCTTAGCAGAAAATAAAGCGGAGCATAAATGGCGAAAATATTTTGGATGCCCAATTTGGCTACAAAATTGTTTTTGACGATATGATTTTCTGGCAGTTGATGTGCGAATTTGAGATAATCTTCTTGCTGATTTGGATCGAAAAGCTGTTCTGGCACCAAAGTAAATAGGCAATTGTCTAAAACCACGTCCACGCTTTGAACCGCAGCCGTGTAGATAGGATTATCCTTCAAATAAGCCTCCAAGCGAAGTGTAATTTTTTCGTTCTGAAAAACACTTTCATCGCCAAGCATCAATGGAACATCAAAATCTTCTAATTGTATTAATTTCGATGTCAGGCTATCGATCTGAGCAAAAGAAAATCCATCCAGCCTAAGCTGAATGGATAATCTGTTGTTTTTTGTATTATCAGAATGGTAATCCCGATCGGAATAATATGCTGTTGCTTTTGAGTTGATAGGCAAAAGCATGGTATTTACTTCCAGTTTCCTTCAGTAGATGCTTCGGTAAGTGAACCCACTTTCAATCCGGGGTACTTATTCATCTCCTTTACAGATTTGTTTAGATTGATAATTGCTTGTTTGTCCAATCCTTTTAGCATAACGTCGTAACCTACTTGACTTTCAAATACCTGAACTGGAAGACCTCCTCTTTCAATCACTCCGGCTCTTAATTCAAAAGTTTCGTTTGCAAAAAATTCTGTAGGAATTGGAACGAATTTTAATCGATCAATATTGAAATTAGTTCTATCGCCAAACAAAGAATCCAAGATAGAAATGGTTCCTAATGTATCGCGGATTGTCTTGGTAAAAGTAGTGTCGTGTGGATCGGCCACCTCTTTCACAACAAAAAACTCATTCGTTTTTATGAAACTAATTAATGTATCCCAACTTGCAGTGTATCTACCTTTCAATCTTTTAAAGGCCATTTCGCCTGCCCGAATGTCTTCCAATTTGCGAATAACAATTTGCTCGCGCTTATCTTTTTCTTTGTTAAAACGAACTGGTTCCATAATGCTTTCTACAACCATATATGCCAATCCAACGATGATCACTAATAGAATGAGTTTTAATGCAATTTTCATTTCTCTAAATTTTTATTTCCCCGAAGGTTTATTTATAAATATCACAAATAAAAAAGCAAAAATAATGTTTTATCTCTGAAAATGCGTTTTCTCTCTCTTTTTTTTTGCTTAATACTTCTCATTTTTATTGCTCAAAAAGCTTTTGTAATTTTAACGCGAAAATTAAGAACATGACTGATCATTTTTACCCATTGGCACTTCCCCAACTTCTATCCAGAATTATTGGCGAAATAGATTCAAAAGAGGAGGTTTTTGGCCATTCAAAAGAGCTGATCGTAATTCCTGTATTCTTCCCGGAACTAAAAACTACTCGTTTTGGACAAACGCTTTCAACACCTTATGGTGTGGCTGCCGGACCGCATACTCAAATGGCGCAAAATATTGTTTCAGCTTGGCTTTTTGGTGCTCGATATATTGAGTTGAAAACNNAATTGCGAATGGTCGCAAGAATTGAAAATCCAACAAAGTTTTGATGAGTATCTGAACGCATGGATTATCATTCATGTTTTGAATCATAAGTTCGATTGGGGAAAGAATGTAGATACCATATTCAATATGAGTGTTGGATACAATTTGGAAGGCATCTTACAGGAAAATATTCAATGGTTTTTTGAAAAAATGAACAATTGTGCCACTGAATTGAACGAAAAGAAAAATCAGATTAGAGCAATCTATCCGCAAATTGATGAAATTGAAATCCCAACACAACTTTCTAACAATATTACACTTTCGACTATGCACGGTTGTCCGGCCAACGAAATTGAGGAAATTGCGCTTTATCTCATCGAAAAGAAAAAATTGCATACGACCGTAAAACTAAATCCCACTTTATTGGGTCCTGAAAAATTGCGGTTCATTTTAAATACCAAACTCGAATGGCCTGTGCAGGTTCCCGATTTGGCTTTTGAGCACGATTTAAAATACAACGACGCGATTTCGATCATTCGGAATTTGGAAAATGCGGCACAAAAAAACAATGTTCATTTTGGATTGAAACTGACCAATACGTTGGAAGTGATGAATCAGAAAACTGTTTTCGATCCAAAAGAAACAATGATGTATTTGAGCGGCAGAGCTTTACATCCAATAAGCATAAATGTGGCAGCTCTTCTGCAAAAAGAATTTAATGGGCTGTTGGACATTAGTTTTTCGGCTGGAATCGACGCTTTCAATATTTCCGATGTTTTGGCTTGCGGATTTCAGCCTATCACTGTTTCTACAGATCTTCTAAAACCGGGCGGTTATTCGCGTATGGCCCAATATGCAAAAAACATTCAGCATTATTTGAAAGCTGAAAACCGAATAAGTTTGCCTTCGGCCAAAACGGAAAGCCCGCAACTTCTGTTGAACAGATTGGAGTTGTATGCCCAAAACGCAATTGAAAATAAAGCCTATAAATACCAAGTATTCGAACAAAAAAACATCAAAACGCAACGACCGCTCAATAGCTTTGATTGTACCGCAGCGCCTTGCGTTGATACTTGTCCCACAAATCAGAACATTCCGGATTATTTGCATTTTGCTGCACAAGGCGATTTTCAGAAATCGTTTGAAGTAATTTTGCGCAACAATGCCTTTCCTCAAACGCTTGGATTGGTGTGCGAACACACTTGCCAAACAAAATGTACCCGCATCAACTACGACAATGCCATCCAAATAAGAGAAATAAAAAACTTTGTGAGCCAGCACGGAAATGCTGATTTTCTGAAAGTCCCTGAAAGCAATGGACTGAAAATTTCTATTGTTGGTGCTGGTCCAGCCGGATTGGCAGCCGCCTATTTTCTTCGACTCGAAGGATTTGAAGTGGAAATTTATGAACGTGAAAAATCGGCCGGCGGAATGGTTCACAAAGCCATTCCTCATTTTCGAATGCCAAACAATGCACTTTACGAAGATATTGCCCGAATCGAAAAACTTGGAGTAAGAATCAATTTCGATACGCCTGTCGATCAAAGGCTTTTCGATGAATTAAAACAGAAATCCGATTACATTTTTTTGGCTACGGGTGCACAAAAAATGAAAAAACTTGCTATTCCGGGTGCGGATTCGTCAAGGGTTTTAGATCCATTGAAATTTTTGTCGGACTTTAAACAACAACAAAATCCTTTGCTTGGCGAAAAAGTGATTGTTGTCGGAGGAGGAAATACAGCTATGGACGTGGCTCGTGCCGCAAAAAAATTACAAAACGGAGTAGGAAAGGTAACCATTGTTTATCGGAGAGCATTGGCGCAAATGCCTGCCGATGCAGAAGAAATAATGGGAGCAAAAGAAGAAGGAATTGCATTTCTGAATTTATTGAGTCCTGTTCGTATTTCGCAGAGCGAAAACAGTTTATTCCTGCTTTGTAAACCAATGCAACTGAGCGAAAAACGAGATCAAGATGGTCGGTTGAAAGTGGTGGAATCGAACAAAAATACGATCAGCCTCGAAGCCACAACCATCATTGCAGCAATTGGACAAGATGTTGTTTTTGATTTTGAAGACGACGATTTGGCGCATCTACTCGAAAATCCAAAATCTTTGCGCTCGGGAAAGGTTTTTCTTGGAGGCGATGCCCGTCATGGTGCTGCTAGCATTGTTCAAGCCGTTGGCGATGGTCAGCAAATGGCCAAAGAAATTGTTGCGTTGGCAAAACTAGAACATCAGTTTTCGTTTCCGAGCGAAGAAAAAAACATCAGCAATTTGCAACATCTTCAAAAAAGAGCAGAACGTATTTTTGGTCAGGAAAATCATGCTTTGATTGCGAAAGCAGAACAAATAATGGAAGAAGCTGCACGCTGTTTGGCTTGCGACGAATATTGCAATATTTGTGTGAGCGTTTGTCCAAACAGGGCAAATTTCAATTATGAGGCGATTCCGCAAAAAATTGAAATGTTTAAACTTGAAGTGAACAGTGGTGGATTTCGATTGATACCTGACCACGACTTTGTTATTGCTCAGAAACAACAAATTTTAAATATTGCCGATTTCTGTAATGAATGCGGAAACTGTACTACATTTTGTCCTACTGCCGGCGAACCATACAGAGATAAACCACACGTCTATTTAACAAAAGAAAGCTTTGCGCAAAATGTGGAAGGTTATTTTCTCGAGATGCACGATGCAGAATTTGTTCTGAACTATAAAAATGACCACGAACGCTATTCTCTTTCCGAAACGAAACAAAATTTCATTTTCGACTCGGCAGCCTTGGAAATTCGATTTACCAAAGAACATTTTTCTATCGAAGAAATCCATTTGAAGCAGGACGAAGAACAAATAATCAGTCTGCGAAAGGCCGCTGAAATGCGATTTGTTTTGGAAGGAGCAAAAAAGCTTGCTTATTAAAAAGCCGAAAAATAAGGTAGTTTGGGATGTTTTATTGAATGGGCGGTCAATTTGTTAAACAAATAAAATGAAACGAGCCATGAGAGACACTCTCGCACAGAAGCATGATTATCTATGGCGAGTTCTGCCAAAGGCATCCCTTTGGGGCATCTGACAACCGAGTTTACGAGCTCGGCGAAGCCAGTTAAAAAAACAAATTACAAACAGATGAAACATCCACGAC
>DMBV01000171.1 GCA_003445975.1 Bacteroidales bacterium | reverse complement strand
CTGCATTTAATTACTTTTGAAAATAAAACATTTTTAATGAAAGGTTTATTGCTATTCATACTGTTTTCAACGCTCGCGCCATCCGTTTTTGGACAAAGTGCTCTGGAGGATAGAATTTTTGATGAAAACATTAAAAGTCTTGAACTGTTTCCACAAGACAATCGACTGGGCTATCCGGTACTTTTTCTTGATAATCCAAATGCCTTGGTCTTGGCTTTCGATGAACTGAACCGAGATTTTCAGCAATACGTATATACTTTTCAGCTCTGCAATGCAAATTGGATACCTACCGATCTTTCTCCAAATGAATATTTAGACGGGTTTACGGAAGCTTATATCGAAAATTATCAATTCTCCAAAAACACCAAAGTTCCTTACATTCATTATTCATTGACCTTTCCTAATCGAGACATACAGTTTCGTATTTCCGGAAACTATATTCTTAAAGTTTTTCCCGAAAACCAAGCCAACAAACCCATTTTTATGAAGCGGTTTTATGTGACGAATCCACTTTGTAGCATTTTTGGAAATATTTTGGCTCCAAGCAATCCCGCCTTGCAAAAGACTTCGCAAGAAATTAGTTTTAAAGTGGATATCAGCAATCTAAACAGCCGTTTTCCTTCGCGCGAAATAACCACTCAAATTCAACAAAACGGACGTTACGACAATCAAATAAACCAACTTCAAGCCCTTTCGATTAGCGATAATATTTTAGATTTTAATCTTCAAAAAAACAATATTTTCACTGCTGGCAATACATTTCGTTTTTTTGATTTTAGCAGCTTGGCCTACAACTCCGAATATATTTATTCCATCAATCGAAACGAACAAATTGACAAAATAGAATTGCTATTGGCAAAAGAACGAGCAAATAAACCATACAAAAATGAAGTCTCCCTGTTAGGCAAGTTTTATATCGAATCAAAAACCTATGACAATAGCGATCTGGAAGCCGAATATGCCTATGTACGCTTTTTATTGGCGCGTGCCGAACCTTATTTGGATGCCGACCTCTATCTCCTTGGCGGCTTTGATTTGTGGGGATTGAAGCATAAACTCGAGTACGATTTCACGAATAAAGTCTATTCCACCTCTATTTTGCTCAAACAAGGATTTTACAGTTATCAATTCGCTTTAAAAGAAAAAAACCAGAATTTTGTCGATGTGGCTTCCATCGAAGGCAGTCATTTTCAAACGCCAAATTCGTATGTGATTCGAATTTATTTCAGAGCTCCAGGAACAACCTACGACCAATTGGTGGGCTGGCAAGAAATTGTGAATTATACGAATCAAGTGAATGAACAGATTTAGTTTGAACAATTAATGAATAAAAATATACAAAATAAAGAATGAAGGTTTTATTCGCCTAATTCATCGGAACAATTTTTTAATGCCATGACAAAATTTGGATTTTCCCTGCTTCTGACTAGTTTTCTGGTTCTTCTTTTTTGGGGTAGTTCTTCTTGTGTTAAGACCTTGAAATTGAAGGTGGACCCAAACGAAGATCTGAATCCGACCGGTTTAACAGAAATTGCAGTTCCAGCCAATTTCGACTGGGAAACATCCTGCATTGTAGAAATCTCATTGAAAACATTGGACAATACGGGAGCTGCAATTCCTAAAGTAAAACTCAATGTTTATACCAATTATCAAGCAGTGGGCGGTAAAAAAATAATGAATGGATACACCAACGAAGCCGGACTCCTTCAATTCCAATATAGAATTCCGTCGGCTCAAGATTCTCTTGTTGTTGGAACAGATTATCTGGGCTTTCCAAAAGAAGTGAAAGTAGCCATCTCGAATGGGAAAATCGACTTTACTTTTGGGGGCATTCCCCTTCCACCTGCCGACGAAAAAAGCGCGCCTTCTCTTAAAGCCAACTTAGCTTCACAACTAACATTGAATTATCTGGGCACTTGGCTGAAAGACGGAACACCAAAATATTTAGTCAGCCCACGCGATGTGATTACCTCTTCATTTCTAACGGAAATAAATACGGCACTTCCCGAATTCCAAGCCGTTCCCGATTTTCATCCAAGTTATCTTTGGGATATTTATGAGCAAACGATCAGCCTTGCTGAAACGTCGAAAGTCTGGATCACCTTTGTTTCTGAAGGAAGCGCATACTACAATACCTTGGCATTCTATACTTTCGACAAAAACAATCCTCCTCAAACGATAGAGGATATAACACAAGCCACTGTTATTTTTCCCAATGCATCATTCAAAAACAGCGGAGGCGGTTTGTATTCGGGCGACAAAGTGTATTTAGGCGAATTTCCAGCAGGAACATCTTTGGGCTGGCTGATGATTACCAATGCCTACGATTCAAAAACACGAACTGTTACCAATGGCATTTATAAATTGTTTTCGCACGAAGATTTGAATCCCGAAACGGATCCATTGTATCAACAACACATTGTTTTGCTCAAAGATGTTGTACGCAGTATTTATCTAATCTCGTTCGAAGATATGTTGCGTCCGGATAGCGATGAGGATTTTAATGATGCCATTTTCTACGCAACGATAGATCCGGTTTCGGCTGTTGAGAGTGGATATTTCCCTGCATTGGGAATCATAGAAAGTGATACCGACAACGACGGAGTTCCGGATAATTTTGATGAATATCCAGAAGATCCTACGACTGCCTTTAATAATTTTTATCCCAACGAAGGAGATTTTGCTACACTTGCTTTCGAAGATTTATGGCCGGCACGAGGCGATTATGATTTCAACGATCTTATTGTCGATTACAATTTTAATACACTCACCAATCTAAACAATGAGGTGAGCAAACTTCGGGCTGAGTTTGTGGTAAGAGCCATTGGTGCTGGATTTCATAACGGTTTTGGCTTCCAACTTCAAGATATACTGTCTTCGCAGGTGAGTTCCGTTTCGGGCAGCGCGTTGGAAGAAGGATACATCAATCTCAATTCAAATGGTACCGAAGCAGGACAAAGCAAGGCCACCATCATTGCTTTTGACGATGCATGGAATCATGGTTATGCCAACACCGATCCATCCAAAGCCTATGCTGCTCCTACCGAAATTATTCAAATTGAAATAAACTTTGCTACACCCATACCGCTCGATCAATTGGGTTTGGCTCCTTTTAATCCTTTTCTGATTGTGAACAAACAGCGCGGACGTGAAATTCACATGGCCAATTATCCACCAACCGACTTGGTTGATCTATCTTATTTTGGTCAATTCAGCGACGACTCTGATCCGGCAACCGGAAGATATTATAAAACCGCAACAAATCTTCCATGGGTACTCAATATTCCCACCAGATTTGATTATTCCATAGAAAAATCGTCGGTTGACAAGGCTCACCTAAAATTTATCGAATGGGTCGAAAGCAGCGGAAGCCTCTACAACAATTGGTATCTAAATCTGCTCGACTACCGTAACCTAGAATTTATCTACTGATAAAAGAAATTTTGCAAAGCCATCCAATAGCTCGTTTTTTTTGTTTTAGCAATCACAATTGCAAAATAAAGCCTTAATTTTGCCAAACATACACAGCTAACATACAGAAGAATATGATTGCAAATGAACTATTTAATCCAAAAAGCATACTCGTAGTAGGTGCTTCGAACGATATCAGCAAACCGGGCGGAAAAGTGCTCAAAAATTTGATTGATGGAAAATTCGAAGGAAAACTCTTTGTATCAAATCCAAAAGAAGACCTGATTCAAGGAATTGAATGTTATAAAGATTTGAACGAATTGCCTCAAATTGATTTGGCCATTGTTGCCATTGCAGCACGACACACTTTGGCAGCAATCAAAATTCTGACAGAAGCCAAGCAAACCAAAGCTTTTGTAATTTTATCTGCCGGTTATAGTGAAGAAAGTGAAGAAGGCACATTCTTGGAGAAACAAATTGTAGATCAAATTCAAAAATTTAACGGCGCTTTGATTGGGCCAAATTGTACCGGTATTTTAACACCAAATCATCACAGTATTTTTACCGAACCCATACCAAAACTAACCTCCGAAGGATGCGATTTTATTTCGGGTTCAGGAGCAACTGCTGCCTTTATTATGGAAGCCGGAATGGCAAAAGGATTGAGTTTTTCAACTATTTTTTCTGTTGGCAATTCGGCTCAAATAGGTGTTGAAGATTTGCTCGAACATTTAGATCTCACCTTTGAAAGTAAAACTTCGAGCAAAGTAAAACTGCTCTACATCGAAACAATAAACAAGCCGCATAAATTGCTGAAACACGCACAATCTTTAATTCAGAAAGGATGTAGAATAGCCGCCATCAAAGCCGGATCTTCGGAAGCGGGAAGCAGAGCCGCATCGTCGCACACTGGCGCGTTAAGCAGTCCGGATGAAGCTGTAAATGTTTTGTTTAGAAAAGCAGGAATTGTACGCTGTTTTGGTCGCGAAGATTTAATTGCCGTGGCTTCGGTATTTATGTATCCGCCTTTGCCAGGAAAAAAAATTGCCATTATTACTCACGCCGGCGGTCCTGCCGTTATGCTTACCGACTCGCTTTCAAAAGGCGGACTTGAGATTCCACAAATCAGTGGAAAAAAAGCGGAACTGTTGAAAACAAAGCTTTTTCCGGGCTCTTCGGTAGCCAATCCCATCGATTTTCTTGCCACAGGAACTGCTGAGCAATTGGGAATGATTATTGACAGCGTAAACGATGATTTTGACGAAATTGACGGAATGGTGGTAATTTTCGGAACACCGGGTTTGTCGCCTGTTTTTGATGTGTACGAATTGTTGGATAAGAAAATAAGATCTTCAAAAAAACCAATCTATCCTGTCCTTCCTTCTACCTATACAGCCGCCAAAGAAGTAGCCTATTTTATAGAAAAAGGAAATGTAAATTTTCCGGATGAAGTAAAATTGGGCGAAGCATTGGCAACAGTGTTTAATACACCTATTCCGATCCACGACAAGCCAAAATTGCCCAAAATTGATACAGCCTTTATTCAAGCCATTATCGACAGTCATGAAAACGGATATTTGCCACCATCGGCGGTTCAATCTTTGCTTGACGGTGCAGGAATTCCACGTGTAGGAGAAGCCGTTTGTGGAACGGAAGACGCAGCTGTTCGAAGAGCAGAGCAATTGGATTTTCCACTTGTGATGAAAGTGATAGGACCTTTGCATAAATCGGATGTGGGAGGTGTAGTTTTAAACGTTAAAGATTCGGAAACAGTAAAAAAAGAATTTAGGAGAATGATAAAAATTCCTGAAACAACGGCCATTTTATTGCAACCTATGCTTTCAGGAATGGAATTGTTTGTCGGGGCAAAATACGAAGAAAAATTTGGTCATTTGATTCTATGCGGACTTGGTGGTATTTTTATTGAAGTTATGAAAGATGTAAGTTATGCGCTTTCGCCAATAAGCAATTCCGAAGCCTTGATCATGATTAAAAGCCTGAAAAGCTATCCAATCATTCAAGGTATAAGAGGAAAATCGGGAATCGACGAAAAACTGTTTGCCGATGTGATTGTGCGATTGTCGGCATTGCTGGAGGCAGCTCCTGCTATCAAAGAGATCGATTTAAACCCGCTTTTGGCAACCAAGAATACGATTGTGGCAGTGGATGCTCGAATTCGGATTGAGAAATAAATCACTATCTTTGAAAGCATTAAGTATCGAAATTTAATCCGAGTTTATTGAGCTATTACAACTTTAAATACGATTTTCATGGCACGTTTGGTAAAAACAAAAATAGAGGATGTTGGAGTTGCTCCGGATGCTTTTCTTTTTAGAGGCGAAAAAAAAAGTGAGCAAGTTTTAATGCGATTGATCGATTATGATTCCGAAAATTTATTGGAGTTGACGATTCATTCAGTAGCCGAAGCAGAAAAATATCAGCATACAAAATCTACTACTTGGTTAAATATTGATGGCCTGTTCGACGAAAAATTGATGCAAGAAATTGCAACAACATTCGATTTAGAATCTTTAATCTTGGCAGAAACAATGAATACCAACTCTCGTCCCAAGTTTCAAGACTACGACAACTGCCTCTATCTTTCACTGAAAATGCTTGACTACAAACAAGATAAAAAAAGGATAAGTTCCGAAAATCTGGTTTTACTAATCAAAGAAAATATTTTGATCACATTTCAGGAAAAAGAAGGTAAAATTTTTGAGCCTGTCAGAGAGCGCATTCGTAAAAACAAAAAACGAATTCGAAATTCCGGCCCCGACTATCTTGCTTTTGCTTTGACAGATATTGTGATCGACAACTACAATTATATTATCGGGAAATTGGGCGAAAATATTGAATCGTTGGATGAAATTGTGATGCTCAATCAACAACCTACTATTCTCAAAAAGATTAACTCCTATAAAAAGGAAATCATTTTTTTGCATAAAAATCTGAACCCCTGTCGGGAAATGATTCTTGATATGCTTAAATCCGATTCTGAATTATTGCAAGACAATCTTACTGTTCATCTGGAAGAGCTCAAAGGAAATATAAATCATGCTGTTGAATCGACGGATAGTTACAGGGAAATACTTATGGATCAGATCAATATCTACCANNCAACATCCAAGTTTCCCTTTTCATTTAATTCTTTCATATAATTCAATGCATCTTGCTCAGGCATAGCCACCAACAATCCACCAGACGTTTGTGCATCGGCCAGCAACAATTGGTTGGTACGTCCATGATTTCCAAAATCGATGTCATTTTTTACATATTCCAGATTATTATATGTTCCGCCGGGAATAAGTCCGGCCGCAGCAAAATTTTTCGTTTCTCTGATAAACGGCAAATCATCAAAAACCACCCTTACATCGCAGCCCGAGGCTTTACTCATTTCGCGCAAATGTCCTAATAATCCAAAGCCGGTTACATCGGTGCATGCATGAACCGGATAATTCAACATTAGTTCTGAAGCGGTTTTATTTAATCTGCTCATTCTGTCATCGAGTTCGGCTATCAAATCGGTTTGCAACAATCCGCGTTTCATGGCGGTGGATAAAATTCCTGTTCCCAATGGCTTGGTAAGCACCAAAACATCGCCTGGCAAGGCGCCTTTGTTTCGGATAATTTTGTCTGGATGAATCAATCCGCTCACAACCATGCCGTACTTTGGCTCTGGATCGTCGATAGAATGGCCACCAAGCACAGCAATTCCCGCTTCGGCGGCTTTGTCGTTTGCGCCTTTGAGAATTTGCTCCAAAACGGATAAAGGAAGTGTATCTTTCGGAAAACCTACTATGTTCAAAGCAAAAATTGGTTTTGCGCCCATGGCATAAATATCGCTCAAAGCATTTGCAGCGGCTATTGCGCCAAAATTATATGGATTATCAACGATGGGTGTAAAAAAATCGAGTGTCTGAACCAAAGCTAAATCATCGGTAAGTTTATAAACAGTGGCATCGTCGGAGGTTTCGGTTCCAACTAAGACATTCAAATCGAAAACAGGTGGCAAAGTTTTTAAAACCTGCTCTAGTTTTTGAGGTTCCAATTTACAAGCACACCCCATTCCATGTGCATAATGAGTCAATTTAATTTCAGAGATTTCTTTCATCGGCATTTTATCAGTATTTAAATCCTTTGGCATAAGTTCTTGAACGGTTTTAATTATATCGTCGGCTGCTTTTTTCATTTCTGAAAGAGAAGATCCTCTTCCGGTCGAAAACCGAATCGTACCCATGGCAAACTCCATGGGAACAAACATGGCTTTCAAAACAGCCGAAACATCAATACTTTCGGAATGACACGCAGCACCTGCCGAAGCGGCCACATTTTCCAATCGGGCAATCAAAGTATTGGCTTCTACTTTTGGAAAAGAAAGACTCAACGTATTCGGCAATCTTTTTTCGGAATGCCCGTTAAGTTTTATTTTGGGTAAAGCTTCGATTAAGAGCGAGTGTAAATAATCGCGTGTTTGTTGATAGTGCGTTGCATTTTCGTTCAATTTTTCGCCGGCAATTTCGCATGCTTTCCCAAGCCCAACAATTTCGAGAACATTTTCCGTTCCTGCGCGTAAGTTTTGTTCATGATCGGCCCCATGAATCAATTTTTCGAGTTTTGTTCCGCTTCGAATATACAAAGCTCCAATGCCTTTCGGCGCATAGAGTTTGTGTCCGGCTACACTCAATAAGTCAACACCAAGTTGTTTTACATCACAAGCAATTTTTCCGACCGATTGAGCCGCATCCGTGTGAAAGTAAATCTCTTTTCCATTTATTAACTCGGCTATTTCGGAAATAGGCTGAATACTTCCCACTTCGTTGTTGGCATGCATAATCGAAATCAAAATTGTAGTGGGACGTAAAGCGGCTTTCAAATCATCCATTTGAATAATTCCGAATTCATCCACAGACAAATAACTAATCTCGAAACCAAAACGTTCCAGATATTTGCAAACCTCAAAAACAGCAGGATGCTCAATGGAACTGGTAATAATGTGGTTTCCTTTGTGCTGATTTGCAAAGGCAATTCCTTTGATAGCGTAATTATTGGATTCGGTTCCACCGCTCGTGAAAACGATTTCCGACGACTCGCAATTCAACAAATTGGCCACTTGCTTTCGTGCATTTTCAACCGCCAACTTTGTTTTAACTCCAAAACTATGTAAACTAGATGGATTGCCAAAATAATCGTCTAAAAACGGGCGCATTGCATCTGCCACTTCTTTGTCGATAGGGGTTGTTGCATTGTAATCGAGGTAGATTGGGTTCATG